>CAJQKQ010000054.1 GCA_905478925.1 uncultured Verrucomicrobiales bacterium | reverse complement strand
GAAGGTCGAAGGTCGAA
This sequence comes from uncultured Verrucomicrobiales bacterium, assembly GCA_905478925.1. GTDB lineage: Bacteria > Verrucomicrobiota > Verrucomicrobiia > Verrucomicrobiales > Akkermansiaceae > Luteolibacter. The sequence goes on along the minus strand of CAJQKQ010000054.1, from coordinate 53,266 downwards.
GGTCGAAGGTCGAAGGTCGAAGGTCGAAGGTCGAAGGTCGAAGGTCGAAGGTCGAAGGTCGAAGGTCGAAGGTCGAAGGTCGAAGGTCGAAGGTCGAAGGTCGCGTAAAGGGCTGCGCCCCACGCGATCAGGCTTCGGGGGCGGACGGTCGAAGGAGCCTCCTGCTCCCTGTATGCCCGGCGACGAATTCAGAGCCTCACCGCCAGCCGCACCTCTTTGCCGAGGGGGAAAGCCTTCGTGACAGCGGTCTGGGAGCGGCGGTGGATGCCGACGAGAAGGCCGACCGCCGCGAGGCTGAAGATCAGGCTGGTGCCGCCGTAGCTGACGAACGGAAGTGGAAGGCCGTCGTTCGGTAAAACCGCGGTGGTCACACCGATGTTCACCATGGCGGGAACCACGATCACACAGGTGAGGCCGAGGGAGATGCAGCGCTCAAAAATATTCTTCGCCTGGAGTGCGATGCCCACGCCGCCAACCGCGATCGCGACATAACAAACCACCACGCCGAGCGTGGCCGGCAGGCCGAGTTCCTCTCCGATCACAGGAAAGATGAAATCGATGTGAGCAAAGGTGAGCGTCCCGAATTTCTCGACCCCGTTCCCAAGACCCACGCCCCACGGCCCGCCATTGCCGAGGGCGAGGAGTGCACGCCACTGCTGCATGCCGCGGTCGAGTTGGTGAATGGGGTTTTCAAGGTCGAGCCATGCCTCGATGCGGCCCCAGCGGTTCGGGTTATTATAAATGAACCACGCCGCTCCGGACATCGCGGCGAGGGCGGTCGGGATCATGTATCGCAGCCGCGTGCCCACGCAGAACATCACCGCACCGGCCGTGACACTCAGGGAAAGGGCGGTGCCGACATCCGTCTCCGCCGCGATCAGGCCGAGCGGCACGGCAAAGATCAGGCCTGGAACCACGAAACCCCGCCAGAAGGTGTGGACTTCCGTCTGCCATCGCGTGAACCATGAGGCCATAGCGATGACGACGACCATTTTCGCCGCCTCAGACGGCTGGAACTGGCCGATGACGGGAAGCATGATCCAGCGCTTCGAGCCGTAGATTTCCTTGCTAAATCCGGGGACGAAGCAAAGGAAAAGCAGGACGCACGCCGCGATGTATGCGAAGGGAAGGCCTTTCCGTATCCACTCAATCGGCATTTTCGCCATGACCAACGCAGCACCGAGGCCGATGACAACCATCATCGCCTGGCGGGTGACGAAGTGATACGGCTGGTCCATGCCCCGCACCCAGACACCTGTGCTCGCCAGCATAATCAGCCCGAGCCCGCAAAGGAGGGCGACGGCGAGGATCAGCAGGGTGGAACTATGACGTAGCACGTGGGGCGACCGTATCGGAAATTTGGCCAGAGGTATATCTGAAACTTAAGGAAGCTTAAGCACTTGTCCGATCTGTAGTTTGCTCGGATCAGTGATGCCGTTGAGGCTGAGGAGCTCTTTCTGGCTGACCTTGTACCGGTTCGAAATGCGCCAGATGTTCTCGCCGGATTTCACGGTATGGATACGTCCGGAGCCGACGGGATTCGCGCGTGGCGCGCCCTCAAGCTGGCGGTTGGTGGGACGGATCAGCTGCGGCTGCGCCGCCACGACCGGTGGCAGGATTTCCACAAGTCCCTGTTCGGAAACTGGAATGGCCGGCTGGTTGCGGATCGCGGCCACTTCCGGAGGAACCTCGGCGACGATGCGTTTGCCCTGCGGGATGCGGAGGACGACGCCGGCACGGATGTCCGCACCACGGTTCATATTTCGCAACTCGCTTTCATCCACCCCTTGCTTGCGGGCGATGATTGAGTAGTTGTCGCCCTTCTTCACCATATACGGTTCGTCACCGCGGCTGAGGATGGGCAGATCGTTGTTCCGGGAAGTGGAGACCGCAGGCGCCGCGGTCTCTACGGATTCAATCTTTGCGGAGCTTTCGGGTGTCTCCGTGCGGCCGGAAAGATACTGCTTGTGGATGAAGATCATCCCGATGGCGAGGATGTGAATCGCGAAGATGATCGTCAACGAACGGGAGATATTGATTCCGCCCTCATCCATATCCTCGGCGGTTGCGGCCGCAGCGCGCTGCTTCTTCGGCTTCGTCTTGTTGAAAAGGCGGGCGTAGAAGGTCTTGCGGACGGGCTTGCGGCGGGTGGGGATTCGTTCGTATTTCATCTTGGTGGCAGGTGGATGTTTCAGAGAAGCTGGTGGACGAGATCCCGGAAGGTATCGCCCCTCTGCTCATAACCAGTGAACTGGTCGAAGGACGATGTACCGGGTGAAAGGAGTATGCTGGAGCCGCGCGGAGCAAGGGAGCGGGCGACTTCGATCGCCTCCTCCATCGTTCCGACGGCGGTTGTCCGGACGGCCCCGTTGAAAAGGTCGGCCAGTGGGCGGGCGATTTGTCCGAATGTTACGGCGGAGATCGCCTGCTTCCCAAGAATAGTAAGGATAGGTGAATAATCAAGCTCTTTGTCCTTTCCTCCGGCAATCAGGACAACCGGGCGATTCTGGGAACGCAGGGCAGATTGGAGTGCATGGAGATTGGTGGCCTTCGAGTCGTTGAGATACTCGACGCCATCGAGGGTGCGGATCAACTCGCAGCGGTGCGGCGGCGGCGCGTAGCCCTGCAATGCGGCGGGGATGAGCGCGGGATCAATGCCGTATGCCATGCAGGCGGCCATGGCGGCCATGGCGTTTTCCGCATTATGGAGGCCGCGGAGCGAGGTTTCCGCCTCGAGATCAAGCAGGATCCGCCCGCCCTGGGAGATGGTGACGCCGTCGGAAAAGAAATCTGCGTTCCGGTTTTCGGTGCAAAAAGTGATCACCTTTGGCAGGAGTTTTCCGAGATCCTCCCCATGCCGCATGACCACGGTGTCCTCCGCCGTCTGGTTCTCGAAAATGCGGAGCTTGGCCTTCTTGTATGCCTCCACGCTCGGATAACGGTCCATGTGATCCGGTGCGAAATTCAGCCAGATCGAAACTTTCGGGCGAAGGTCATCGATGGTCTCCAACTGGAAGGACGATAGCTCCAGTGCGATCGCCGCAGGGACATCCGGGGCGAGCAGGATTTCAGAAAGCGGCGCGCCGTAGTTGCCGCACGGGGTACCGCCAAGGCCCGCCTGTTTGAGAATGAGGGAGACCAGCTCGGTGGTGGTGGTCTTGCCGTTCGTTCCGGTGATCCCGATGATGCCGCCCTCGTAGTAGCGCGATGCGAATTCGGTTTCCCCGATCAGCGGGGCTTTTGCCGCGAAAGCTTGGGCAAGCGGTGAGTAGGTGTCGATGCCCGGACTGATAACGATCAGGTCAGCGGAAAAACCCTCTACATCGGACTCTTTCATTCCCGCATGTTTCTCCACCCCTGCCGGCACTTTCCCGAAAATCTCCGGGCCACCCTGATCCCAGATCGAAACGTTCGCACCCTCGCGCAAAGCCAGGGACGCAGCCGCGACTCCGGAGCGTCCGGCGCCGAGCACCGCAACGTGCTTTCCTAGAATGTTTGGGTTATCGGTCAATGGGGTCAGGCGATTTTAAGCAGTGCCAGCCCGAACAGGGCGAGCATGATGGAAAGGATCCAGAAGCGGATGATGACCTGCGACTCATGCCATCCGAGCAGCTCGAAATGGTGATGAATCGGAGCCATTTTAAAGATGCGTTTCTTGCGGAGCTTGAAGGAGCCGACCTGGAGTATGACAGAGAGCACCTCGGCCACGAAAACACCGCCGATGATGACAAGCAGCAGTTCCTGTTTGGTACAAATCGCAGCGGTCCCTAGCGCTCCACCGATGGCGAGCGATCCGGTGTCGCCCATGAAAACCTTCGCCGGATGGCAGTTGAACCAAAGGAAGCCGAAGGACGCTCCGACGAGTGCCATGAGAAAGACGGCGAGCTCGGCAATGTAGCGGTTGTGCGGAATGATCAGGTAATCGGTGGACATGAAGAAATGGCCAGCCAGATAGGCGATTACGGAGTAGCTGAGCGCGACCGAGACCGTGCAACCGGTGGCGAGGCCGTCGAGGCCGTCGGTCAGGTTCACCGCGTTCGAGCAACCGATGATGATGATGATGAAAAACGGAATAATCAGGATTCCGAGGCTGATGATGGGCACCTTGAAGAGTGGGAAGCAGATGTCCCCGATCGCTATGCGCAGGTCGCCGAGACGGAAACCCGCGACTCCGTCCTGGATCTGCTGGGCGGTGGCGCCAAAGCCGGAGATCTCCGTCTTGAAATAGATGAAGCATGCGGCGATGAGAGCGATGACGAACTGCCAGAAAAGCTTGGTACGGCTCGATACGCCATCGGAGTTCTTCTTCTTCACCTTGGTGTAGTCATCGACGAAGCCGAGGAGGCCGCAGGCGCACATCGTGCAGGCGCAGACGGCGACGAAAGGATTGAAAACGCGGCCGCAAATGAAGGTAGCGATCAGCACACTCGCAATGATCAGAACTCCACCCATCGTCGGTGTACCGAGTTTTCCACCATGTAGTTCGGCGAGCTTGTGAACCTCCTCTGCGGTGCGGATCGGCTGACCGACTTTCAGGGAGATCAATTTCCGGATAATACGCGGGCCGATCAGGATCGAGATCCCGAAGGAAAGCAGCCCTGCCGTCGCGGCACGAAAGGTGACGTATTGGAAGAGATTGAGAAAAGAGAAGGTGTGCGCCCAGCCCTCGGTGCCGGAGCTTTGTTCTGCTTGAAAGGCGGCGTACCAGAAATCGTAAATAGTGGTTAACATGCAGTCGGGAAAGCGGTTTTGAGGACTTTTTCGATGGCGGCCGTTCGGCTTCCCTTGAAGAGGATGACGTCGCCCGGGTGTGAGTTTTCGAGCAGCCAATCAGCCGCCTTGTGGATATCGGAAAAATGAGGAACTCCGCCGCCTTCGGCGATTCCTTCCGCACCTACGCCGACAGCGATGAAGCGCAGGTTCTTCGCGGCGGCAAGCTTACCGACCCTCAGGTGGGAGGCTTCGGAGTGCGCTCCGAGCTCACCCATTTTTCCGAGCACCATGATTCGCTGTGCGCCATCGGGGATTTCGATTTCCGCGAGGGTATCGATCGCCGCCTCCATGGACTCAGGGTTGGCGTTGTAGGTATCGTCAAGGAGGGTGATACCATCCCATTTGATCCGGCGCATCCGCCCTGAGGTAAGATTTACCGAAGACAGGCCGAGGGCAATTTTTCCGGTTGGGATTCCTAGCCTCCAGCCGAGGGCGGCGGCGAGGAGCGCGTTGGTGATCATGTGCTTGCCAAGGACTGGGATGAAAACCTCGGCGGATTCCTCGCCTTCGATGACCAACGTAAACCTGGTTCCATCGACTTGCGGGCGGAGGTTTTCAGCACGGACAAGGCCGCGCCCGTTTCCAACCGGAACCAGCCGCGCCTTGGTGCGTGCGCGGAAGTATTCATTGAAATCACACCCGGCGGGCGTGAACAGCAAGCCGTCCTCAGGCAGGTAGCGAGCCAACGTCCCTTTCTCCTCCGCGATCGCTTCTCGCGTGCCGAGAAATTCGATGTGGGCGGAGCCAATGTTGGTGATAATCCCGTATTTCGGGCGGGCGATCTCGCAAAGCGGTGACAACTCGCCGCCGTGGTTCATGCCGATCTCGTAGATCGCGGCAGTGTGGCTCTCCTCAGTCGAGAGAATCGTCAAGGGCAGGCCGATGTGGTTGTTGAAGTTGCCCTTGGTTGCGTTGACATTGAATGCTTGGGAAAGGACGGCTGCTGCAAAATCCTTCGTCGAGGTCTTCCCGTTCGATCCGGTGATGCAGACAACAGGGATATCGAGCTTACTGCGCCACCAATGGGCGAGCCGCTGGAGTGCAAAAAGCGTGTCTGGCACGGAGATGACCGCCTTGCCCTGCGGCACCTCTCCCCCGCCCCATTCGTTCACGATGGCCACCGAGGCACCCTCCTCCAGCGCCTTTTCCGCAAACATGTCGCCGTTGAAATTCTCCCCCTGGAGCGCGATGAAAAGGCCATTCATCGACGGCTTTCGCGTATCCGTGAAAACCGAATCTACCTGCGCGGCATCGGTGCCAGCGACGAGGTTGGCGTCGAGGGCTTCGATGATCTGTCGGGCGTCGGTTTTCATGCGGTTCGTGGTGGCAGGGTTCGAACGGTTGGACGGGTGCGGAGGATAATTGATTCGTTATTTCAGAAACGTGGCTCGGGGTTGGCGCGCATCTCGGCGATCTCAAGGGAACGCTTGCGGAGTGAGAAGTCCGCCTTTTTGCGGTCGTCAAAGTCGATCGAGCGATCCGCGAATTGCTGGTATGCTTCGTGGCCCTTGCCTGCGATCAGGATAATATCCCCGGAAAGGGAGTTCGCGACGGCGGCATCGATGGCCTCGGCACGATCCGTGATAGAGAGATGGGTGCACTGCTTCGGTAGCCCTTTCTCGACCTCCCTGATAATTGCTTCCGGATCTTCCGATCGAGGATTGTCCGAGGTAATGACTAGGACATCGCTGTGGCGAGCGGCGGCGGCGGCCATCAGCGGGCGTTTCGCCTTGTCGCGGTCGCCACCACAACCGAACACGGTGATGAGGCGGCGCGGATCGAGTTCCTTGAGGGTGCGGCAGGCATTCTCGATCGCATCCGGTGTGTGTGCATAATCGACGAAGACCGTGGCCCCGCCGGAGTTGCCGACATTTTCCATGCGCCCGGGAACCTGCGGCGAATCCGCAAGCGCAGCGATGGCCTCGCGCGGCTTGATCCCGCAGGCAGCGGCGGCGGCGATGGCAGAGAGTATGTTGTAGGCATTGAAACGGCCGATCAGTGGAGCGCGGACAAGGAAGGTTTTCCCTTTCGCGGAGAGTTCGAAAGACATCCCGTCGCGCCTCTGCTGGAAATTGTTCGCACGGAAGTCGCAGTTCACGTTGAAGCCGTAGCGGACCACCGGCATCTTGCCTTCAAGGGCGGTGGCGAGATCGTTGCCGCGCGCATCGTCGGTGTTAATGACGGCGGCGGGTTTCTTACCCTGCGGATCTACCGCAAGATCGTCGAACCAGGATACCTTGGCCTCCATGTATTTCTCTATCGTACTGTGGTAGTCGAGGTGATCCTGGGTGAGGTTGGTGAAAATCGCGGCATCGAAGGCGATGTGGTGGACGCGCTTCTGATGAATGCCATGGGAGGAAACCTCCATCACCGCGCCCCGGCAGGCGTTATCACGGAAGCTGGCGAGAATGGAGTTCAGCTCGATGGAGCCCGGAGTCGTGTGATTTGCTGAGGTGCGGGTTTCGCCGTCGTCCACGAAGATCGTCCCCAGCAACCCTGCGCGGTGCCACTCGGCCTGCATGATGTGGTGCAGAAGGAACGCGGTGGTCGTCTTCCCGTTCGTCCCTGTGATTCCTGCGAGTTTAAGATCGCTGGCGGGCTCGCCATAGAAGGTGACTGCAAGCGTAGCAAGTGCGGCTCGGCTGTCGGGAACGTGGAGCCACGCGCTGGATTCCGGAAGATCCGAGGGTGGAGCCGTTTCCGCAAGGATGACGGACACCCCTTTACCCAACACATCTCCGATGAACTTGTGGCCATCGATACTGGTGCCACGGATGGCGGCGAAAAGCTTCCCCGCGACGGCTTCCCGGGAATCAGCGGTGAGGGCATCGATTTCAAGATCCTGCGGACCAGAAGCGGTGACTTTATCGAGGGCTGATATGAGGGTGCGAAGGAGCATGTAGCGAGGTTCGGGGACTTACCGATGGGCGATCGGTTCTTCGATCGGTTCGGTGGGCTGAAGATTCATGTGAGCGGCCAGGCGAGTGGCGATTTTCGAGAAAATCGGCGCAGCGATCGTTCCTCCGTAGCGTGATACTTCAGTCGTCTTCGGATCGTCAACGACAACGTAGCAAACAAATGCAGGATCGTCCGCCGGCATGAATCCGGCAAAGGAAACAACATAGGAACCCTGGATGTAACCGCCCCGCTTGTAGTCGTGCTTGATCGCGGTTCCGGTCTTACCGCAAACCTTGTATCCGGCGACAGCTGCCCTGGTTGCCGTTCCACCGGTGAGCGTGACCTTATGAAGGGCACCGCGCATTTTCTTCGCGGTCGCCGGGGAAATCGCCTGGCCACGAACCTCCGTGGGGAAATCCTCGACAACCGTTCCATCGTTGGCGATGAGCGCCTTGACGATTTTCGGCTTCAGTAACCTTCCGTCGCCTGCGATGACCGAATACGCCGTAGCCATCTGGATGGGTGTCACCCCGATATAGTAGCCGTATGCCGCACGGGAAAAGTCGATGGGCAACTTCGGCACCTTCGCGGTGCCGGGATTTTCGCCGCTGAGCTGGATGCCGCTGCGCTCGCCGAAACCGAAGCCGTGAGCATATTGGTAGAAGCGTTTCACCCCAAGCTGCTTGGCCAGCTTCCAGCAACCCACATTGTTGGATTTCTGGAGAATCTTCCAAACCGGAAGCATCCCCCCCGAATGGTTGTCCTTGACGGTGAACTTATGCTCCTGAAGGAAATACGGGCAGTGGATCACAGTATCAAGCGTCACCAGACCTTGATCTATCGCTCCGGCCGTGGCGATGATCTTGATCGTGGAGCCGGGCTCGAATTTCGCCTGGATCGCGTAGTTGAACGAGTTCTGCTGGAGATCCTTCTTGTTGTTGAGATCGAAATGGGGGCGCGAGGCAAGTGCAAGGATTTCACCGGTTTTCGGATCCATGACGACTACAGCACCTTTTTTCGCCTTGAATTCGGCAAGTCCCGCCTCCAACTCCTCCGCGACAATGGCTTGGATTCCGATGTCGATGGTGAGCTTCGCGTTCAGCCCGGCCCGCGGCGGCAGCAGGCTGCTCGCTTTTCCAGGAACAACGAGACCGCGCGAATCCCTGTGGTGCTCCCGCCGCCCGTCGCGGCCAGCAAGGTATTCCTCGATCACCGATTCGACACCAAAACGCCCTACCATACGGTATGCCTTTTTCCCGTCCTCCCCTTTCATGGCAACTTCACCCGTGTAGCCAGTCAGGTGAGTGGCGAGATGCGGGTTCGCATACCAGCGCTTGATCGAATTCTCGAATGCGAATCCCTGAAGATAGTTTTCGTCAACGATTTCACGGAGACGCTCTGCGATGTCATCCGGGATATCTTTCTTGATGGGAAACCACTTTGCCTTGCTGTCCTCGATCTCAGCGCGCATTTCGTCGCGCCGCATTCCGAGAGGCCGTGCCAGCAGGGAAATCGCATGGGCAAGGTGCTTCCGGACGATCGCATCCGGAGTCTCCCGTCCCAGTATCTCCCCGCGCAAAGCATGAATGCGGCGGATCCGGTTTTCGGAAGAAACAGTGTCCCATGCCGGCTCTTTCGAGGCCTCGATATACGCCAATCCGAAGGATGCCAGCTTGGCGTCGAGCAGGTGGTTCTTGTCCACATAGACCGATGAAACTGGAATGCTTTTTGCGATCGGTTCCTCGTTGCGGTCGACGATCATGCCGCGGATCGCGGGGATCCTTTCAGTGCGGTGGAAGGCTTTCGCCGAGGACGAGGCATAGTGTTGGCGATCGACGAGCTGGATCTGCACCAAGCGCGCAGACAAGGCGCTCAGCAAGGACACGAGGACCAGGCAAAGGACGATGCAGCGGTTCTGGAATGCGCGGTTCACAAGCTGGCGGAGGCGACGGCAGACGAAGGCGATGGAAGAATGTCCTCGGATACGCCGACTGGGATAGGCACGAGATCGGTGCCGACATCCTGCAGGGTTTTCCTGATGGCGAAGAGGTTGAGGATTTGGTCGCTCCTCATCTGAACTGTGCGGATATCAAGCCGGTGCTGTTCGATGCGCCTTTCAACGGCATCGATCTCCCGGGCTATCTTGATCTGGCAGTTTCTGTAATACACATATGTCACACCACCGACGGCACCGATAGCCCCTGCGAGGATCAGCGAAAGGATCACGATCGAGGATATCCTCGAATGGGTTTCCTGGCGGCGGCGGTTCATGACAGTGCTTGGTTTCGTATGGGTTTTAAGCAGAAATCGCTTCCGACCCTAAAAGCTGAGCAACCCGCAGTTTGGCACTACGGGCTCGTGGGTTCTCGGATATCTCCTTGGCGCTGGACGCGATTGCTTTCTTGCTGAGGAGTTTGTAAATGCAGTCTGGATTGGGTCGTGCCTCCGGCCATGTGGGATCGTCGATGTAAGGTTGCGAATGATGACGGAGAAATCTCTTCACCATCCTGTCCTCCAGGCTATGGAAAGTGATAATTAGCAAACGCCCCCCCGGCTTCAGGATGCTTGCGGCGGACGAGAGAATGGACGAAAGGGATTCGAGTTCCTCATTGATCGCCATCCGAATCGCCTGGAAGCTGCGGGTGGCCGGGTGGGTCTTGCCTCTGCGCCCGATCGCTTTCTCGATGCATGCGGCGAGTTCCGTGGTGGTGGTGAATGGTTTCGCCGAGCGCTTATCGACAATGGCGGCAGCGATCCTGCGTGAGCGGGGCTCCTCCCCGAAGGTGTACAGTATCCGGGCGATCTCGCTTTCTTCCCATGTATTGACCAGGTCTGCGGCAGTCATCACCGCATTCGGCCCCATGCGCATGTCGAGCGGACCCTCGCGCATGAAAGAAAAACCTCGCGGCGCGGAATCGAGTTGGCGGGACGAAACCCCGAGATCGAGTAACAACCCGTCGGCGAGTTCCCCGGCACGGATACCGGGATGGTCGGGGATTTCGGAAAAGTTCGCTTGGTATGTGGAGAATCTCGGAGCGAAACCCGAGAGCCGCTCGCCAGCATGCGCGAGCGCCTCGGGATCGCGATCCACACCAAGGACACTGGCTCCAGATTGCAACAAAAGTTCAGAATGGCCGCCTCCACCAAGAGTTCCGTCGATGATGAATTTACCGGAGTCGGCCGCCATCATATCAACAACCTCTTCGGAGAGGACCGGAAGGTGGTAGTCTTTCGGAGAAAAAGATTCGGACGTCGAGGCCGACAACCAGCCAGCAGCGGGCTCGGCGTCCGTAAAGGCAAAACCCTGTGCCGTCCCGGGCGCAGGGTTTTGTGATCGCTTGGAAAGGGAAACCGGAGGCCGCGCTGACAACCAGCCAGGAGCAGCGTGACGCACCGGTTCAAATAGCGGGTGAAGCTCTGTCCCGAGAGACTTCATCCGCCCAGCCAGAAAACTGTATCGAAAGTGAAACGGACGCCCCGCCGACAACCAGCTAGGAGCGGTGGGAGCGTCCGTATTTTCAAAACCGCGTGCTGTCCCGAGCGCGCGGTTTTGTGATTTTTCAGAAAGGGAAACCCGTGCGCGTGCCGACAACCAGCCAGGAGCGGCGCGGCGCACGGGTTCAAATAGCGAATGAAGCTCTGTCCCGAGAGACTTCATCCGCCCAGCCAGAAAGGCGTTGGAAAAGGGAAACGGACGCCCCGCCGACAACCAGCCAGGAGCGGTGGGAGCGTCCGTATTTTCAAAACCGTGTGCTGTCCCGAGCGCACGGCCTTGTGAGTGTTTGGAAAATGAACCCAACCCCTGCGAGCGGACGAACACGCCGGAAGCCGCCGTGAGGTGGACCGTTTCGCTCGCAAAGGTTGGTGGGTTGAACAGCATGGTTGCCAGTCTAGGTGTGGGTAAGGTGAGTGGTGAAATGATTTAGAAAATAGCGAGGTGATCGTCTTCCTCCGGCACTGCGGAGAGGCCGAAGATTTCCTCGAACTTGTCGCGTGGCCAGATCTCGAAGTGGCTGTCGCCGGCGGACATGGTGATTTCAGAATCCGGGGCGATCCCGGCGTATTCTGCCATGTCTTTCGGAATGAGAAGCTTTCCTTGCTCGTTTACCGAAACCTCACGGAGCAGGCGGACGAGTTTGGTTTTGAGCTGCGATTCCTCTTTCGGGGTCTCGGCGTGCTCCTTGATGCGCTCGACGCGGTATTCGAAAGCCTCCTGAGTAAGAACCTTGATTACCTTCACACCCTCGGAGATGGATGGCATTAGGTTGAGAACCTCACCTTGTGCGGGCCTCCAAGCAGGCACGACATTAACGCGGCATTTCGCGTCTGTCTTGTAAGGGAAGGAACCCTTGTATGCTTGGAATTGAGGAATCATTTCGGGAATGGCTGTCGCGCCAACACCCGAACTATACACATCAGTACACCTAGCTCACAAGCAGAAAGTGAGTATTTTTAATGAAACTCTTTTATCGCTAATTACCAATGAGTTATGAAGATTTGAATCGTGAATATTTAAAGAATTTAGGGCGCCTCGGGTGGATTTTTCTAAAAAGAACCGTCTTTTTATCGTGGTTTTCGGCATTTTTGAAGTCCGGTGCACTTGATTTCCAAAAAATGATAGCGGAGTGTACCGCGGTGCTTTTCCTCTTCCGCCGGAGTCTCTCCAAGAAAGCTCCCGTTACCATCGCATCATCGTGCCGAATTATCAATTATGGTTACAGGAATGGACTCCCCCGTTTTCCACAAACCAAAGGATTTCTTCACGCAGAAGGAGGAAAGGTTGGGATTGCGGCTTTGGGTCAGTCCGGATAAGAATCTCGCGGCTTCGGCCGCATTCCAATCCTCATGAACATCATTATCGTAGGCGCCGGGGAGATCGGAAGGCATCTGGCCACGTCCCTGGCTAAGGAAACACACCGGATTTCGCTGATCGAGGCGAACAAGGAACTCGCTGAGGAGCTTGAGGCAGCCCTGGACGCAAAAGTGATACACGGAGACGGCACCAGCGTTTCCGACCTCGCCGATGCGGATGTGGGCGAGTGCGAGTTGTTCTTAGCGATGTCCTCCTCGAACACCACCAACACGATGTCCGCCTCTATGGCGAAGAGCATGGGGGTTCCGAAAGTGGTCAGCCGGGTTCACCCCAGCCTGCAGCGTGAAGAATGGCTGTTCGATTTCCGCGGCCACTTCGGCATCGACCACATATTCAGCTCGGAACGCCTCACCGCCATCGAACTAGCCAAGTTCGTCCGCAATCCGGACTCCCTCGTCGTAGAGGAGCTGGCAAGGGGTCGCATCGAGCTGCAGCAGATCCTCGTAAGCCCCACCTCCCAGGCGATCGACCGCAAGCTGAGGGATCTCGACGCACCCGAAGGCGTCCGGGTCGCAATGATCAAGCGCGGAGAGAATTCCCATGTACCTTTGGCTGATTCAGAGATCGAGGAGGGTGACCTGGTGACGGTTTTCGGGGAACCCAGGAAACTGCGCAAGTTTGCCGAGAAGCTGCAAGGGAAACGCAAGAGTACGGACAAGCTGCGAGTCGTGATCTTCGGCGGCAATGAATACGGCTTCTCGCTCGCGCAAATGCTGGAGAGCATCGACTGCACGGTGCGTGTTTTCGAGCGGGACGCGGAGATCTGCGCGGGGCTCGCAGATCGACTCACCAACGCCACTATAATTCACGGCGACGCCACGGTTTCCGCCGAACTTGAGGAAGAGCAGATCGGCGAGGCGGATTTCTTCATCAGCACTAGCACCGACGACGAGGACAACGTGATGTCGTGCCTGCAGGCGCACACGCTCGGCGTGAAAAATTGCCTAACGATCATCCACCGCGCCGACTACGCAGCGGCCATTTCCGCGAGTGGCCATCACTTCGGCATCCGCGCGGCGATCAGCCCCCGCGAAGCCACCCGGCGGGAGATTCAGCGCTTCATCACCACGGACTCCCATCACATCCTGAAAAAATTCGACGGAATCGACCTGCTTGAGCTCCGCGTCGGCAAAGGCTCGATCGCGGCCGGCCACATGGTAAAGGAGATCCAGTGGCCTCCCGGAACCGTGCTGGTTGGCAAGCTGCGCGGACTGCATGCGGAGGTCCCGGGTCCCGACGAGGTGCTGCTCGGCGGAGACCACCTCTACGCAATGGTTTCCAAGGAGGCCATGAAAGGCTTCCTGAAACTGCTGGCCGCCTGAGCCCCGAGTCATCTCAATGAATTTCTATCTTATCTCACGCATTCTCGGCCTGCTCCTCACACTGGAAGCTGTCGCAATGATTGTGTGTGGGCTTTTCGCAAAGTGGGACGTGACGGGGGGCGGCAATGAGGCTGCATCCATGCTTTTCCTTTCGGCGGCGATCACCGGCGGTGTTGCCCTGCTCGCCATCATCCCGGGGATCACAAAAACCAAACACGACACCATCCCGAAGCGGGAGGCCATCGTCATTGTCGGCGTCGGCTGGATCCTGTGCAGCGTTTTCGGAGGATTACCCTATCTGCTCTGTCCCCCGTATCTCTCGCCGGCAGGAGCGTTTTTTGAATCAGCCTCGGGCTTCACCACCACCGGCTCATCAGTGATGACCGTGATCGAGGAATGGCCGCGCGGCATCCTGCTATGGCGCGCGACCACTCAGCTCCTAGGAGGAATCGGAATCCTCGTGCTCTTCGTAGCCCTGTTGTCCTACATCGGAGTTTCATCGAAATCCCTTTTCCACAACGAATCATCCTTCCGCAGCGGTGACCTCGGCCTCGCCCGCATCCAGGACACGGCAACGATGCTGCTGTGCATCTACATCGGGCTGGTGCTGGTCTGTCTCTTTGGATTGAAGGCCATGGGGCTGACCTGGTACAACGCCACCTGCCATGCCTTCACCACCGTTGCAACGGGCGGACTCAGCCCCCACAGCGCCAGTATCGGTCACTATGCCGAAAGGGGAAATTTCTGGCTGATCGAGTCCTGGCTGATCTTTTTCATGGCTCTCTGCAGCTTGAATTTCCTGCTATTCATCGTGATGCTCCGCAACAACTGGAAACGGGTCTTCAAGGAAGAGGATGCCCGCTGGTTCCTTGGTATCTGCTTGCTCGTAACCATCCTGATCGCCGCCGGCCGCTCCTACAACGACGGGATCTCGGTACTCACCAGCTTCCGGGAGGCTGCATTCACCGTAGTCAGCATCGCCTCCACCACCGGCTACGGCACCGTGGACTATGACCAGTGGCCTACATGGTCGAAGGTTCTCATCGCCTGCCTCATGCTGATGGGCGGGTGCGCCGGATCAACCTCCGGGGGCGTCAAGGTGGGCCGGCTCATTGTGTTCGCAAAATCCGCACGCAGTGAAATCATAAGGACTTTCCGCCCCAGCCGGGTATTCCGCGTCGTCGTCAACGGCAATACCATCGACGACTCCGTACGCGCCCGTATCATGTTTTTCATCACCCTCTATCTGATGATCTGCATCGCCGCCACCGCAGTCGTCGGCTTTCTTGAAGCCGGAACCGGAATCAGCCTCGAAAGCTGTGTCGGCACCGTTCTCGCAACCGCCCTGAACATCGGCCCCGGATTCGACGCCGTCGGCCCGACCATGAACTTCTCGAAGCTCCGTGAACCCACCAAAGTCTTCCTCGGCTGGATCATGATCCTCGGCCGCCTCGAACTTTTCGCTCTGCTCGTGCTGTTCGTGCCGCAACTTTGGAAGAAATATTAAGTGAAAGCCCGGAGGGGCTGACGCTGGTCTGCACTTGTCCGCCGAGGCTCTTAGCGAAGGAGGCACCCGAGCAGACATGTTCAGACATTTCCTCCATTCTTATCTGGCAGCAGAATGCAGCCACTCCTTGGGGGCGTGACTTGCGAATCCAGCTGGAAGCCGCAGTTCAGCTTGGATTATTCACCGCAGAGCCGGGCTTATGGGGATGGTTGGGAGGATTCACTCCCTTTGTGTTGATCGAGCCGTCAGATTTTTGAAGTGGGACGGGCGAGCCGCGCGTCCCTACCTTTTCAGGTTTTGGTCACTCCTCCGTCTTGGCTGCTTTCTTGGCAACCTTCTTCGCAGCTTTCTTGGCTGCCTTCTTCGCCGGCCTTGGCGGGAAGTCGAAGCCGATCTTTCCAGCCACCGCATCGAAGGTCAGGAACGCATCGAACTTGCGCTTGGTGCGGTTCGAGATGAAGCCTTTGAGGAGATCGGTTTTGCCCTCGGAGATAAGCTTGATCGCTTGGTCGTCCGGGATCTCGCGCTGGAGGATGGTTTTTCCGATGCGGACTCCGTGCTTGTCCTTTTTGGTGACGATGTCGGGGACGTAGTAAGCCTTCTCGGTGGCGAAGACCCGATGCTTTTTCCCTTCGGCGGTTTCAGCGGTGCCGATGACCATGTCATCCGTGAGGTCGGGAGCCTTGTCGTCGTCGCCCTCGAAGAGGAAGTTCGCCTTGAACTTCTCATCCAGTTGGAGCGAGGCGTCGAATGGTTTGTTGAAGCGGGACTTGAAGCCCTGGAGCGGGCCGACGATGCCCTTGTTAATCAGTGTCTTCAGTTCATCCTCGGAGAGAGGGCGACCGGCGATGTACTTCTTGATTTTGATCGGCAACTCCGGGTCGCGGGATTCGTAGGTCGCATCGGTCTGCCTGAGGACAAGGGTGCCGTGAACAGGGTGCTCGACTTCGACATCGTCAAACTTCTTGTTCTTCGCCTCCTCCGCGAGAGCATGCGCCTTGGCGACGATCTCGTTGGTGTAGTCGATGATTTCCTTCATGAACTCCGGGCGCTGAAGTTCCCCGTGTTCCATCTGGCGGAGCTTGTATTCCCAGTCGCCGGTGAGTTTGGGCGAATAGAGCCCTTCGATGTCCATCTGGATAACGAGCTGGATGAGGCGACGGCCGGAGGGGGTGACGTGGAGATCACGTCCGTCGCGGAGTAGGTATTTCTGGGCGATGAGGCCTTCGATCGTGGCCGCGCGTGTTGCGGGTGTGCCGAGGCCGCGCTCGGACATGGCCTCGCGGAGTTCTTCATCGTTGACCAGGAGCTTTCCGGCTCCCTCCATCGCGGAGAGAAGCGTGGATTCCGTAAAACGGGCGGGCGGGCGAGTCTGCTCGTGGACAAGCTCCACGGGATCGGCCTTGGCGGTTTCGCCTTCGGTGATTCCGACCAGGCCGTCCTTGCCGGCGGCGACGCCGGGTTGCCTGCCGTAAACTTCCAGCCAGCCGGGGACTACGAGGACGCGGCCTTCCGTTTTGAAAACATCCTTCGCGGCATCCGAGGAAACGGTGGAAAGGCGGGTGGTCTGCTCGAACTCCGCATGCGGATAGAAGACGGCGATGAAACGTTTCACCACCATATCATAGACCTTTTGCTCGGTCTCGGAGAGCTTGGCGGTGTTGCCGGTTGGGATGATGGCAAAGTGATCGGAGACTTTATCGGTGTTGAATATGCGCTTGGACTGATGGAGCTGCGGCTCATCCCCACCTTTTCCGGCGAGCACCGCCTTGGCGTATTGCGAAACATCCAGATCGCTATTGCCGATCTGCTGCATGGTCTCGCGGACATTCTGCACGTAGTCCTCGGGAAGGTAGCGCGAATCCGTCCGGGGATAGGTGAGCACCTTGTGCTTCTCATAGAGCGCCTGGGCGATCTGGAGCGTGACCTTCGCGGAAAACGGTGCCTCACGCTGGAGGGTGGTGAGATCGTAAAGCTGCGGCGGGATCTGCTTGCTGGATTTCGTCTCTTCGGAAATCTCCGCGGTTTTCCCGCTGCAACGATCGACGATGGTTTTCGCCAATTCCTGGTTCCAGATGCGGTCGGCACGGCCATGGGGCTTGTCCTTGTCCTTCTTGAAGGAAGGATCGATCCATTTCCCGAGATACTCCCCTGCCGCGACGTTCATCGTGGCGTGAACTTCGAAATACGGTTCAGAGACGAAGGCTTGGATTTCCTCTTCGCGTGCGGCGAGGATAGCCAACGTCGGCGTCTGGACGCGGCCTGCGGCGGTGATATTGAAGCCGCCGTGGCGGGAGTTAAAACAGGTCAGTGCGCGGGTCGCGTTCAGGCCGACAAGCCAATCGGACTCGGAGCGGCACTTCGCGGCGTCGGCGAGTGGCTTCATCTGCTCGTCGGAGCGGAGGTTCGCCCAAGCGGATACGATCGCGCCGGTGGTCATCGACTGCATCCACAGGCGTTTGACCGGCTTATCGATTTTCCCGATCTCCATGATGTAGCGGAAAATTAGCTCCCCTTCCCGGCCGGCATCGCAAGCATTGACGATGAGGTCGACGTCCTTGCGTTTCGCGAACCTGAGGACTTTCTTCAGCTTCGGCTCGGACTGCTCGATGGGATCGAGTGTGAATGTCTCGGGAATGGCCGGCAGCACATCGAATTTCCATGGCAGTTTCTTGCCGTTCGGGCCCATCGGCATGCGCAGCTCGACGAGGTGGCCGACGGCGGAGGTGATGATCGCATCGTCGTTCTCGTAATGGATATCGCGGCCTGAGCCGACCTTTTCGAATTTTCCAAGATCCTTGTTCAAGGCCTTGGCGAGGTCGTTCATGACGGACGGTTTTTCTGCGATGATCAGTGTTTTTCCCATGGAGGTCGGTTCTTTGAAAAGGTGAGTGTCTGGAGGGGACTAGGCAGGGATTTTGCCGCGATGCAAGGAGGAAAAGGTTTTCGGGAGGTTTGGTGGAAAGGGAAACAACAAGATTTTTTAACCGCAGATGAACGGGATGAACGCAGATGGAAGAGATTTGATTTGGATTTTTTGGATTTCCTTGGGTTCAAAAATCGTCCGTATTTCTTTGGGTTCGCCCAATGATACGGGTTGTTGATTCTCTCTCATGAAATCGACAGCTGGCCTGCCGTCACCGTGATCCCGGCACGGCAATATGCCTGAATGACCGAGAGTCATCTCCGGATGAAACGGAAGCCCGGAAGAGGGCGGACCAGGCGGCGCAACTCCAGCTTGAAGAGGGCTGCGGTGACGGCCGAAGAAGGCAGGCCGGAGGCCTGAATGAGACTATCCACCGCGTATTCCTCGCCGGCTTGCATGACGGTAAGGACTGCCGCCTCCTCGGCAGGAAGTTGCGGCTGTGCGTCGGACTCCTCACCGGGAGACTCATTCCTGAACGAAAACGGGAGTTCGCCCATATCATCAATGATATGAGAGGCATCGGCGACCAGTGTCGCCCCGTCGCGGATGAGTTGATGGCAACCGGCCGAGGAGGGTTTATCAATGGGGCCGGGGACGGCGAAGATCGGCTTGCCGTACTCCGAGGCGAGGTTCGCGGTGATCAGTGAGCCCGACCAAGCGGGGCACTCGGTGACGAGCACCGCCTGAGACCAGGCGGCGACGATGCGGTTGCGCATCGGGAAGGTCTGTTTGTCTGGAGCCTTGTGGAGCGGAAACTCGGAAATCACCGCGCCGTTGCCATCGGCGATCTTTTCCGCGAGGGCGAGATTTTCCGGAGGATAGAGCCGGGCGAGACCGGAGCCGACAACCGCAATGGTGCGCCCCTTGGCGGCGAGCGCGGATTCATGCGCCGCAGTGTCGATGCCACGCGCAAGGCCGGAGACGATTGTAAAACCGGCATGGGCGAGCTGATAGGTGATCTTCCTCGTGGCGCTTACCCCGTAGGTGGTGGTGCGGCGGGAGCCGACGACACTGATCGCATGCTTATCGCGGGACGTGATTTCGCCCCAAACATAGAGCAGGATGGGCGCGTCATAGGCTTGGAGCAGGTGCTTCGGGTAGGTGGCATCCGCGCGGGTGATGATGGAAATACCACGCCTCTCGGCATCGGCGAGTTCCGTCGAGGGATCGGCGTGATCCTGCCAGCGGGAAATGATTTTCGCAGTCTCCGGCCCGATGCCGTCAACGCGCTGCAATTTATTTTCCGAAGCGGAAAGGACATTTTCCGCATCCCCGAAATGCTCGAGCAACCGAGTGATACGCACCGGTCCGAACGAAGGCAGCAGGTTGAGGGCGAGGATGGCTTCGCGGGGGGACATGGTGGAAGATAGGAATAATGAGGTAGGATGCCTCAACGGGCTGAGACGCCTCAGCCACTTATTTAATTTCCATACCGCTCTTGGGCCAGAGCCAGCGAACGACCTTGCCGCCCTTGATGAGCGCTTTCGCTTGGATCGTCTTCACTCCGAAAACGGTCTCCGCCTTGTAAGAGGCGACGCCTGTGTTGTATGTCTCACCATCGATGGTTTCCGGTTCTTCGGAAGCCTGCCAATCGAGAACCTGATCGAAACTGAACTCCTTGATCTCCGAGCCCTTGATGCTCGCCTGCATCACGGCGACCACGTCGTCGGGGCCTTCCGGAACGGCGGCCTCAGGTTCGGGCTCAGGGATGGGTGCAGGCTCGGGAGCCGGTTGGGGATCGACGGGTTCTGCGGGTATCTCAGGCTCAGCGGGCGGAGTGACGACAGGTACAGGTTCCGCAGGCGCCGGATTCTTCGGAAGCGCCGCCAGCTGCTCAAGCAGATCGGTCTGGGAAATCGGCACACTGCCCTCAAACGGGCCGCCACCCGGGCTGATGATCACGTTATTCCCATCGAGGCGGATCAAGTTCACGCGGTTTCCGGAGGTGATCGTCATTTTCAGATCGGAGGCAGCATCCGCAATCTCGGCGTTGGCTTTCAGCAAAACCTTTTCTGGAAGTCGGTCGGCAGGGAAGCTGGCCGGATCAATCGTGCCTGCGGCGGGGGGCGATACCACGACCACCCGGCTGGGAGGGGATTTTTTCGGCTCCGGAGCCTTTCCGGTCAGCGCCTCGTAGATATCCGGCTCAAAGGAATAGCCGACGATGCCTGCGGCGACCAAGCCGAATAGAAAAAGGATGGTTTTCATTTATTTAAATACGGGACTGCTTGGCGGATTATTCGCGAAAATTTCAAGTATCCGAAATCGTGTCGGATTGGAGGTTGAAGCGCGGGATGAGAATTGGGTAGGTTTTTCTGCGTGAAGCAGATTTACGTGGTGGCGGGAGAGATGAGTGGGGATGCACACGCCGCCGGTTTGCTCCGGGAGCTCAAGGGCATTTACCCGGATCTGGAGATCCACGGTGTCGGCGGCCCGGAAATGAAGGCTCTCTCGGACAGCTCCGTGAAGGACTGGGTGGAGGACGCCGCCGTGATGGGAGTGGTAGAGGTACTGAAACGATATGGATGGTTCAAGGAGCGGTTCACTGAGATGCGGGAGGAAATCAGGGAACTGAAACCGGATGCCCTGCTGCTAGTCGATTATCCGGGATTCAATCTCCGCTTCTCCGCAGCAGTCCGGCGCGAACTTCCGGAAACGAAACAGGTCTATTATGTCAGCCCCCAGGTCTGGGCTTGGAACAAAAGGCGCATCCCCAAGATGGTGGAACTGCTCGACGAGATGCTCTGCCTGTTTCCCTTCGAGAAACCGATTTTTGAAAATGCCGGACTAAAAACCACCCACGTCGGCCATCCCTTGGTGGACGAGCTCGCCGGGGAGCGGATCGAGGGAGAGAGGGACGCCAAGCTCATCGGTCTTTTCCCGGGAAGCCGCGAGCGCGAAATCGCCAAGCTCTTCCCGATGATGATCGAGACGGCCGTCGCACTGCGCCTGTGGAGAGATGATCTGAAATTCTCCGTTCCTGCGGCGACACCCAAGCTGGCGGAAACCATGCGTGGGATGATCAAAAAGGCGGGTGCTGAGGAATGGATCACGCTCACCGACGGGGGCAGCCACGAACTGATGCAGCGGGCGGCCTGCGGAGTGGTCGCCAGCGGCACGGCCACCCTGGAGGCGGCGACCTACGGACTGCCGTATTGCCTCGTTTACAGGATGGCATGGATCACTTTCTGCCTCGGGAAGATGCTGGTGAAGATCAAATACATCGGCCTCGTCAACATCCTCGCCGGAGAGAAAGTCATTGAGGAATTCATCCAGGCGGATGCCGCCGCGCCCGAGGTATCCGCCTGGGTGCGCGACATTCTCACCAACGACGCGCAGCGCGAAGCCTTGACCGACCGCCTCGGGGAGATCAGCGCGAAGCTCGGCGAGCCAGGCACCCACCGCCGCGCGGCCGAGAGAGTCGCGGCATGGCTGTGAGGCAGTAGGGAGCGCGGCTTTGCAAGCAGCTATCTATCGCGCCGCAATCATGCTTGCGCGCCAAATTATCAAATCGGGATGTCAGAAAGCGGCTTGTAAAGCCGCGCTCCCTACGCCGGAGCACCGACCACACCGGGCAGCGGGCCATCGTCCTCTGGACTGTCGTCCTCGGCTTTCTTCGAGGCAGGCTCTTTCGAAATCTCGTCGGGAATCGGCGGAGGCTTGGGGGCGGTGGGTGGATTTTTCATTTCTCCGTGGTCGATGATGTCGCGGAGGTGGGAGCCGTCCAGGGTCTCGTATTCGAGGAGCGCGAGGGCAATTTTCTCCACAGTGTCCTTGTTCTCGGTGAGAATGCGGGTGGCTTCGTCGAAGGCTTCGTCGATAAATTTCTTGATCTCGCCGTCGATGACACGGGCGGTTTCCTCCGAATAGTTGCGCCCCTTGTTCATGTCACGGGCAACGAAAACCGGGCCACTTCCTTCTCCATATTCGACCATGCCGAGTTCATCGGACATGCCCCACTCGCAGACCATGTTGCGCGCAAGCGAGGTCGCCTGGCGAATATCGCCGGACGCGCCGTTGGAAACATCGTCGGAATGGAACGCTTCCGCGATCCGCCCGCCCATTGTCACGATCAGGTTCGCAAGCGACTCTTTCTTCGAAGTGGAATATTGATCGCCGTCCGGGAGAAACATCGTCGCACCCAGGAAAGGACCGCGCGGTATGATCGTTACCTTGTGGAGGGGATGCGTGTGGGGCAGCACCATGTTCAGGTAGGCATGGCCGGCCTCGTGCCATGCTGTGCCGGTCTTTTCCTTGTCGGACATCGCCAGCGAGCGGCGCTCACGGCCCCAGCGGACCTTGTCGCGCGCTTCTTCCATCTCGGCGAGAGTGACTGCGGTGAGCCCTTTGCGGGCGGCGAGGAGGGCGGCCTCGTTGACAAGGTTCGCAAGCTCGGCTCCGGAGAATCCGGGAGTGCCACGGGCGATGGTCGCGAGTTCGGTGTTTGCGGCCAGCTTGATCTTCTTGACGTGGACGCGAAGGATTTCCTCGCGACCGTTCACATCGGGAAGGGAAACGGTGACCTGGCGATCGAAACGACCGGGGCGCAAGAGCGCAGGATCGAGCACATCCGGGCGATTTGTCGCGGCGATGATGATGACTCCCTCTTGGGTATCGAAGCCGTCCATTTCGACAAGAAGCTGGTTGAGCGTTTGCTCGCGCTCGTCGTGGCCGCCGCCCATTCCGTGACCGCGATGGCGACCGACCGCATCGATCTCATCGATGAAAATCAGGCACGGGGCGTTCTTTTTCCCCTGCTCAAACATGTCGCGCACACGGGATGCACCGACACCGACGAACATTTCCACGAAATCCGATCCGGAGATCGAGAAGAACGGCACATCCGCCTCACCGGCGATGGCGCGGGCGAGAAGCGTCTTGCCTGTGCCGGGGGATCCGACCATCAGTACGCCTTTCGGGATCGAGCCGCCGAGTTTCTGAAATTTCTTCGGATCGCGGAGGAAATCGACGATCTCGAAGAGCTCTTCCTTGGCTTCCTGGATGCCAGCGACATCCTTGAACGTCACCTTGTTGCGATCCATCGTGAGCAGGCGCGCCTTGGATTTTCCGAAGGACATCGCTCCGCGACCGGCGGATTTCATCTGCTGGCGGAACAAGAAAAACAGCAGCAGGATGATCAACAAAAACGGCAGGAAGGTGAACAGCGCCTTGGAGAGGTAGTCCGAGCTGCGCTTGTATTTCGCCTTGTCCTTGAGTAGGTCTTTCAGCTCGCCGCCGAGGATGCTAGAGGAAACGGTCACCTCGAATTGCTCGGCGGGTTTGACCTCACCCTTCTCGTCCTTCGGAGCAACCATTGCAGTCATGCTCTCGAGTGTGCCGACGATCACCGCGTTCGAACTCCTCTCGGTGAAAAGGATGCGCAGCTTATTGCCCTCCGCGTCCGCCTTGACTTCACCCAATGCCAGAGCTTTCCGGAATTCGCCCAGA
Source organism: uncultured Verrucomicrobiales bacterium (assembly GCA_905478925.1). GTDB lineage: Bacteria > Verrucomicrobiota > Verrucomicrobiia > Verrucomicrobiales > Akkermansiaceae > Luteolibacter. The sequence continues at coordinate 29,519 of CAJQKQ010000054.1, read as the reverse complement.
GAAAGGGTTTTCACATCGCCATCGATGGGAGCTTCTCCGGCATCGGCAATCTCTACAGTCTGGATATCCTCTCCGAGCAGGTCGCGGATCTCCTCGCCGCGCAAATCGATGTTGACGGGAACTCGGAAGTCAGTTTCGACCGACCTAGAACTCTCCGACTCCACGAGCTTCGGCTCGATCCAACCCGTGATCTTGGCATCGTATGCCGTATCGCTGGTGATCACGGAAAGGGGGCGCTCCTTCTCATCCAGCACCACCCGTCCCTGGTCGAATGCGGTACGGAACTCGGAATAGCTCATGGGCTGCGCCTGCGGATTCATCTGCGGGCCGAAAAATGCAACGCCGAGGATCAAGATCGCGAGGCTGAAAAGGGCGAGCACCCGCCAGTTGAAGCCGCCGGCTTCTCCGGAGGGGCGGTTCGGGCTGGGCGGTTGTGGTGGTTTATTCTGGGAGTCGGACATATTCTGCTGCTTTCCGGTGCGCTTGTTGCCGGGTGCGAAAACCTAGACGGATCGCGGAAAATGTCTAGGCGGGGTTTTTCGGCTGCCTGATGGCACGGACTAGCAGCACAAAAAGAGCCACTCCGGCCGCCGGAGCCACAAAAATCAACATCACGTGCCGATATGCGGCCAGGGCGGGATTGCCCGTGGCTTCAAGGACGATATGAACGAGATAAGCGCCATAGAAGAGCAGGAAGAAAAAACCGGCCATTCTGCTGATTCGGTATCCGTAAAAGAATACCGGCAGAGTGGCGAGAGCGACGGCGATCATAACCAGCATATCGAAATCCAGCGCCGCCTTTGCCACCGCGATCCCGGCGGGAGCTACGATCGAGGAAATTCCGAGCACCGTCACGATGTTGAAGATGTTGCTGCCGACCACGTTTCCCACGGCGATGTCCCTCTCCCCTTTCAGTGCGGCCACCACGGATGTCGCAACCTCAGGCAACGAGGTACCTAAGGAAACGATCGTCAAACCGATGATCAACTCGGACACCCCGAAGGCTGTGGCGATGAATTCTGCGCTGTCCACCAACCATTTCGACCCGAGCACCAGCCCGCCTATCCCGAAAATCACCAGGGCAATGTTTTTCAACCATTTCGGATCTTCCCCGGCTTTCCCGAACTCCTCCTCATACTCGCTGAGAACACCGCCATCCTTTTCCCTCTTCGATTGGCGGACGAGGTATCCCACATAAGCCAGCGCCATGGAAAACAGGATAATCCCATCGATTCGCGAGATCGCCCCGTCAAAGCTGAGCGCATACAGCAGGACGGAGAGGAAAATCATCACCGGGACATCAAACCGGATCAACTGCTGGTGCACGACCAGCGGGATGATCAGCGCGGAGACCCCGAGGACGACGAGAATATTGAAGATATTGCTACCAATCACGTTTCCCACCGCCAAATCCGCCTCCCCCTCGAATGCAGCCATAACCGAAACCGCCAGCTCCGGCGCACTGGTGCCGAAGGCGACCACCGTCAGCCCGACGATCAGCGGTGAGATACCGAGCGTGGAGGCGATGCTCGCCGCGCCTTTCACCAGCCACTCCGCTGCGAATACGAGGATTACCAATCCGAGGATGAGAAATGCGATTGCAGCGGTCATTCGCGGAGATCTTTGTAGTATAATTATCAAAGGTGCAACCAGAACTGCCGAACCTAGTTCACGAAACTTCCGTGAGCCTTATTTGGGTGACGGCGGAAGCACCTCCCGGCTCAATTCCCAGAACAACCCAGCTCACTTTGCGATGCCCCCCCCCTCAAACCCGGTGAATCTCTAATCCTAGGCGGTTTCAAAAATTCCGATGAAAACTACGAATCCGCTTGGCTGCATGTAGATTCTATCACTGCAGAAGATGAATCGACACAATATCTGATTCAAACCAAATCCATAAACATGAGCGGTCAAAATTTCTCTGAAACAGGGCGAAGCGACAAAATCTTCTCCGCCTCATCTCGCCGCGCGCCATTCGCTGTTGAACTCCCCCCCACGCCACGCGACAACCGTTCCAGGGCAGCAAATTTCCTGAACGATTCCCGGCGTGAAAAGCCCGCCAAAGGATAACTGTTCACAATAACACCTTTTTACTTGTCACCCGGAAGATTTTTCCTACGCTCCGGAAATGCATGACCAGCTCGCCCCCCTCTTGAAGCAATATTTCGGCTACGATGCGTTCCGCCCCCTTCAGCGTGAAATCATCGCCGCCACCATGTCCGGAAAGGATGTCGTCGCCATTCTCCCCACCGGCGCGGGAAAATCCCTGACCTTCCAGCTTCCCGCCCTCGCGGAAGATGGGATCACCCTTGTCGTCTCGCCCCTCATCGCCCTGATGAAAGATCAGGTCGATTCGCTCACCGCCGCCGGCGTCCCCGCCACGTTCCTCAACTCCTCCCTCGACCCCGCCGATGCCCGCGACCGCTCGGAAGCCCTTTCCCACGGCGAATACAAACTCCTCTATGCCGCCCCCGAGCGGGTCATGACTGCCGGCTTCATCGCTGATCTGAAACGCTGGAACGTCAAACGCATCGCCGTCGATGAGGCTCACTGCATTTCCGAATGGGGTCACGATTTCCGCCCGGAATACCGCCAACTCGCCCAACTCCGAAAACACCTCCCCGGCATCCCTTTCCTCGCCCTCACTGCCACCGCCACTCCGAAAGTCCGCACAGACATCTCCCGCCAGCTCCAGATGGAGAAGCCGGAAACCTTCCTCGCCTCATTCAACCGCCCAAACCTCTCCTACTCCATCCTCCCGAAATCCAAGCCCGCCCGCCAGGTCTTCGAATTCGTCCACTCCCGCCGCGAGGAATCCGGCATCATCTACCTCCAGTCACGCAAAGCCACCGAAGCCATGGCTGCCACCCTCAAGGCCGAGGGCATCAACGCCATCGCCTACCACGCCGGCCTCGATCCCTCCCAACGCGCCAAAAACCAGGAGGCCTTCATCCGCGACGAAGCCCAAATCGTCTGCGCCACCGTCGCCTTCGGCATGGGCATCAACAAACCCGACGTCCGCTACGTCATCCACGCGGATCTCCCGAAAAACATCGAGGGCTACTACCAGGAAACCGGCCGCGCCGGCCGCGACGGCCTCCCCTCCGAGTGCCTCCTGCTCTACTCCCGCGGCGATCTCATCCGCAATCTCCGCTTCCTCGAAGACGCCACCGACCTCGAAGCAAAAAAAATCGCCGAGACCCAAATGCGCCGTATGGCCGATTTTGCGGAAACCGCCACCTGCCGCCGCAGCGCCCTGCTCGCCTACTTCGGAGAAACATGGCCTGATGAAAACTGCGGTGGTTGCGATGCCTGCCTCAATCCTCCCGAGGAATACGATGCCACCCTCCAGGCCCAGAAACTCCTTTCCTGCATCATCCGTGCAAAACAAGCCTGCGGTTTCTCAACAGGTGCCAACCACATCTCCCAAGTCCTAGCCGGTGCCAACACCGCCAAGGTCCGCGAATACGGCCACGACAAAATCACCACCCACGGTATCGGTGCGGACACCCCCCGCGAAGAATGGGCCGCTCTAGCCCGCCAGCTCATCCAACAAGGCCTCATCGACGTTTCCCAAGACAACTACCAGACGCTCAACGTCTCCCGCAAAGGCTCGGAAACCCTGAAATCCCGAGAGAAAATCCTCCTAACCCGCCTCCCCTTCACCGAAAGCACCGGGGCCTCCGCAAAACTCTCCCGTGCCGGAAACATCCCTTGCGACGAACCTCTCTTCCAAGCCCTCCGCGCCCTCCGCAAAACCATCGCCGACGAAAAATCAGTCCCGCCCTACGTCATTTTCGGCGACACCCCCCTCCGCCACATGGCTCGCCGCTACCCACAGGCCAAAGCCGATTTTCTCAATATCCCCGGAGTCGGCACCCAGAAACTCGAAGACTACGGCCAAGCCTTCATGGCCGAGATCAAAACTCACCTCGAGACCAACGAGAAACAAAGCTTCGACCCACTCAAAACCCCGGCTCCACCGAAAATGAAAACCGAAGGCGGCCTCACCGGCACCCAACTCGAAACCCTCGACCACTTCAAATCCGGAAAATCCATCGCGCAGATCGCAAAAACCCGCGACATGGTCACCTCCACCATCGCCTCCCACCTCGTCGCCGCCATCATCCACGGAAAAATCACCCCCAACCCCCGCGACTTCTTCTCCGAGGAAACCGAAAAACGCATCGACGCCTGCGTAGCTACCGCCGAAGAAGGCTTCACAAAACTCGGCCCCATCCACGCCACCCTCAACGGCGAAATCCCCTACGAAACCCTAAAGTTATACGCCGCCTTCAAGTCCCTGGAAACTCCAGCATAGCTGCCGCATCCCAACGGGACGATTCATACTAGTGTTCTGAAAATCTTAATCTGATGGATGGGCGAAGGCGATTTCCCCCAACAGCAAGGCGCAAGGAGGGAGTGCATCGAGATTCACGACTCGACGCGCAACGCAGCGATTGGGAAAAGGCGTCGAGCTTTCTGACCCAGAAAGCGACCATCGGAAGCCTTTTTCTCAAGACCTTAAAAATCCCCAGCCGTCAGATTAAGGTTTTCAGGGCACTAGCCCAGACGCAACATGAAACCCCATCCCAGTTCCCACGAATCACGGCCACCATTGACTTCCCCCGCCATCCCTGCTTCAAAAGCCGCCCCATGTCCGACCGCAAGACCCTAGACGAACGCCACCAGATGACCGACCTCGAGCGCGTGCGCCACTCCGCCGCGCACGTCATGGCCACCGCCATCCTCCGCATCTGGCCCGACGCGCAGTTCGCCTACGGCCCTCCAGTTGAGAACGGCTTCTACTACGATTTCGAAATGGAGCACCGCATCACCCCCGACGATTTCGAGAAAATCGAGAAGGAGATGAAGAAAGTCGCCAAGCAGAACCAGAAGTTCGAATACAAAGCGATCTCCCGCGAGGATGCCAAAGCCATGGCGGAATCCGGACGCCTCGGCGGCCTCACTGAACGCCCCGGGAACCCCTCCCGCTTCAAGCTCGACCTCATCGACAAGATCCCCGAGGGAGAACAGATCTCCTGCTTCCAGAACGGCGATTTCATCGATCTCTGCGCCGGCCCACACGTCGGCTACACCTCGAAGTGCAAGAACGTCAAAGTCATGTCGGTCTCGTCCTCCTTCTACATGGGCGATGAATCGAAAGGCCAGCTCCAGCGCCTCTACGGCACCGCCTTCGAAAACAAGGAGGCCCTCACCGAGCATCTCGACCGCCTCGAAGAAGCCAAGAAACGCGACCACCGCCGCCTCGGCCGTGAACTCGGCCTCTTCCACATCGACGAAGCCGTCGGCCAAGGCCTGATCCTCTGGAAACCGAAAGGCGCCCTCGTCCGCCGCGCCCTCCAGGAATTCATCACCCAGGAACTCGACAAACAGGGCTACTCCCAAGTTTTCACTCCCCACATCGGCAAGCTCGACCTCTACCGCACCTCCGGCCATTTCCCCTACTATCAGGACAGCCAATTCGCCCCCGTCCCCGAGCGCGACACCCTGGAGAAACTCGCTGACGAAGACGCGACCTGCGCCACCCTCATCAACGGCCTCAACGATGGAACCTACGAAGGTTACCTACTCAAGCCGATGAACTGCCCGCACCACATCAAGATCTTCGCGAGCGACCATCATTCCTACCGCGACCTCCCCGTCCGCCTCGCAGAATTCGGCACGGTCTATCGCTGGGAACAATCCGGTGAACTCGGCGGCATGACCCGCGTCCGCGGCTTTACCCAGGACGACGCCCATCTCTTCTGCACGCCCGATCAGGTCGCTGAGGAAGTCAAAGGCTGCCTCGATCTGGTAAAAAAAGTCCTCACCACACTCGGCATGAACGATTACCGCGTCCGCCTTTCGCTCCGCGATCCGGAAAGTGACAAATATGTCGGTTCCCCTGAAAACTGGGACAAGGCCGAGGCCGCCCTCCGCGACGCAGTCATCCACCTCGGGGTCGATTACACGGAAGAACTCGGCGAAGCCGCGTTCTACGGCCCGAAGATCGACTTTGTCGTAAAAGACGTCATCGGCCGCGACTGGCAGCTCGGCACGGTGCAGGTAGATTACAACCTCCCGGTCCGCTTCGACCTCTCCTACGTTGGCGCCGACAACAAACCGCACATCCCGGTCATGATCCACCGTGCCCCCTTCGGCTCGCTGGAAAGATTCACCGGCCTGCTCATCGAGCACTTCGAAGGAAAATTCCCGACCTGGCTCGCCCCAGAGCAAGTCCGTGTCCTCCCTATTTCCGAGAAAACCCTCGAGGAAGCAGAAGCCCTCGCCGCCAAACTCGCCGACCTCGGCGTCCGCTGCACAGTCGATCGCTCCTCCGACAAAGTCGGCGCAAAAATCCGCAACGCCCGCCTTGAGCGCGTGCCAAACATGGCAGTTCTCGGCCAAAGAGAAGTCGAAGAGGGTACCGTCGCAGTCCGCATCCGCGGCGAGGAAAAGCCGATCATTAAAACGGAACAGCAGTTCATCGACGACCTGCTCAAGCAAATCACCGAGCGCAGCCTCTAGGCGGTCGATTGATACCAGCCCAGCCATACAGCCCTTCCAAAGGAAAGCGCTTGGATATTCGTTCACCGGATTTCCATAATTCTTTCGTTTTCTGCTGAAAACAGATCTCCGGAATCCGAAAAAACGACCTTTACCGACTTCATCGGTGCAATTCATTGTCCACCCCGCGCCAAGCAAGAACCATGCTCACCGCAAACCCATAGCCACCATGAATCGATTCACTCCCCTTAAAAAAGCCGCTGCCGCAATGACCGTGCTCGCAGCCTCCACCCTGCCCCTTCTTGCACAGGAAGATGCACCGGCCTTCGACTCGGGAAACACCTCGTTCATGTTCATCTGCAGCGTGCTGGTGCTGCTCATGACTCTCCCCGGCCTCGCGCTTTTCTACGGCGGCCTTGTCCGCTCAAAGAACATCCTCTCGATCCTAGTGCAATGCCTTGCGATGGCCGGCGTGATGAGCCTGCTGTGGGTGATCTACGGCTACTCTTTCGCCACCACAGAAAGCACCCCGTTCATCGGCGGGGCTTCGAAAGTGATGCTGAAAGGCGTCACCCCTGACAGCGATGCTGGCGGCTACCCCGAAACGATCTTCATCATGTTCCAGATGACCTTCGCGATCATCACCCCGGCGCTGATCATTGGCGCCTTTGCGGAGCGGATCAAATTCTCCGCCGTAATGATCTTCAGCATCATCTGGTTCACACTCTCCTACCTGCCGATCTGGCACATGGCGTGGAACACCAACGAAGGCTTCTTCCACAATTTCCATGCCCTTGATTTCGCGGGCGGCACGGTCGTCCACATCAATGCCGCCGTCGCAGGCCTCGTCGGCTGCCTCATGGTAGGCCCCCGCAAAGGTTTCGGAAAAGTCCCACTCACCCCGCACAACGTCCCCCTAGTCATCATCGGCGCATCGCTGCTTTGGGTAGGTTGGTTCGGATTCAATGCTGGCTCGCAGCTCGCAGCCGACGGCACGGCGGGAATGGCGATGCTCGTCACCCAGATCGCTTGCGCCACCGCAGTTGTCGTCTGGATGACCATCGAGAAAATCTTCACCGGAGTCGTCACAGCAGTCGGTGGTGCCACGGGTGCGGTCGCGGGACTTGTCGCCATCACACCGGCCTCCGGCACCGCGGGTATTCCGGGAGCGCTCTGCATCGGTGCGGTTTCCGCCATCCTCTGCTACTTCGTCGCCATCAAACTGAAGCACAAGTTCGGCTTCGACGATTCGCTCGATGTCTTCGGCGTCCACGGCGTCGGCGGAATCGTTGGAGCAATCCTCACCGGCGTCTTCTGCTTCGAGAGCATGGGTGGATCGGGTGCCTACAACGACACGATCACCATGGGCTCCCAAGTCTGGGGGCAGACTGTCTCCGTGCTAATCACGATAGGCTGGAGCGGGGTTGCCGCATTCATCGCATTCTCGGTTGCAAAAGTCCTTGTCGGGCTCCGCATCGACGAAAAGGGCGAACAGAACGGCCTCGACCAGACGGATCACGGCGAAAGCGCCTACACCAACCTGCACGGCTGACCAAGGCGCTCTCGACTGTGGAAGCCTATTGAATCGGATTGAAACTTGCAGACTGGCGTGCAAGTTTCGCCCGTGATTCCGCCAACCACAGCCTCTGCCAAATCTTCCAAGCCCAAGTCTTCGCATGGCTGGTCGCCTGAGAAATCTTCCGACCTCTACGGAGTCGAGTCGTGGGGCCACAAGTTTTTCCACGTCAACAAAGACGGGCATGTCACCGTGAAGTTGGAGGATGGTGAGGACAGCGCGAATGTTTCTCTTCACGGCATCGTCGAGGGCTTGCGCGACCGTGGCACACACCTACCAGTTCTGCTCCGTTTCCGCGACCTGCTGCACTCACGTATCACTGAGATCAACGAAGCGTTCAGCAAGGCGATCAAGGTCACCAACTACCAAGGCAACTACCGCGGCGTTTACCCGATCAAGGTCAACCAACAGCGCCAGGTCATCGAGGAAATCGCCGAATTCGGGAAAAAATATCACTACGGCCTCGAAGCCGGCTCCAAGCCAGAACTCATCGCCGCGCTCGCTCACATGCACGATCCCGAGGCCTACATCATCTGCAACGGCTACAAGGACGAAGAGTTCATCGACCTCGCCCTGCATTCACAGAAAATGGGCATGAAGATCATGCTGGTTCTGGAAATGCCCAGCGAGCTCAACCTAATTCTGGAACGCTCCAAGAAAATCGGAGTCCTCCCAAACCTCGGCATCCGCATTCGCCTTTCCACCAAGGGCTCCGGCCACTGGCAGGAATCCGCAGGCGACAACTCCGTTTTCGGACTCAACGCAGCTCAGGTCATGGAAGTCTTCGACTCGCTCAAAGCAAGTGGCCACCTGCCTTGCTTGAAAATGCTCCACTATCACCAGGGCAGCCAGATCCCCAACATCGCAGCCATCCGCGAAGGCGCCACCGAGGCCGTGCGAATCTACTGCGACCTCGTCAAGGAAGGGGCACCCATGGGCGTGCTCGATATGGGCGGTGGCATGGCTGTGGACTACGATGGCTCCCACACAAATTTCGCCTCCTCCTGCAACTACTCCATCCAGGAATACTGCACCGACATCGTCGAGGTCGTCGCCCAACAATGCGACCGTGCCGGAGTGAAACATCCCAATCTCATTTCAGAATCGGGTCGCGCCGTGGTCTCATACTACTCGGTGCTGGTCTTCAATATCCTCGACGTCACCTCCGCCCAGACCACCGACAAGGAACCGGATATGCCGGAAAAGGCTCCGCAGAACCTCCAAAACCTATTTCACGTAAGCAAAACCCTGAGCAAAAAGAATCTCCAAGAATCCATGAACGACGCGGTCTACTACCGCGATCAGGTGCGCGCCCAGTTCCTCTACGGAGCCGCAACGCTGCGCGAACGCGGCCTCGCCGAGGCATGGTACTGGCACATACTCACCCGTATTTCCAAGATGATCTCCGACATGGACGACATCCCCGAAGACCTCCGCGAGCTCTCCAACGGCCTCGCCGATTTCTACTACGGGAATTTCTCTTTGTTCCAGTCACTCCCCGACTCATGGGCGATTGACCAGCTCTTCCCCGTTATGCCCATCCACCGGCTCGACGAAAGACCGAAACAGCGCGCCGTCCTCGCCGATATCACCTGTGACTGCGATGGCAAAATCGACCGCTTTATCGACAAGGAAGACGTCACCAAAACCCTCCCTCTCCACAAACTAAAACCGGACGAACCCTACTACGTCGGGGTCTTCCTCGTCGGTGCCTACCAGGAAACCCTCGGCGACCTCCACAACCTCCTCGGCGACACCAACGTCGTCGGCGTCCATCTCGAAAAAGGAAAACCCGTCTACACCCACGAAGTCGAGGGCGACACCGTCGCCGACGTCCTCTCCTACGTCGAATTCGACCCCAAGGAGCTCGTCTCAAAATTCCGGAACTTCGCCGAAAAAGCCGTCACCGACGGCCGCATCTCCCCCAAGGAACGCAAGGAAATCATGGATCTCTACCGAGACGGTCTGGGCGGCTACACCTACTTCGAGAGCTGAGCCTACATCACCCTGCCGCTTCCAGCGTGAATTTCGAGCGGTAGGGAAAGAATCGGAGCCTTCACGAGTTGCCGAATGCAACGGCACACAAGGTCTTAGGCAATCCGAAATTCATCCCCAACACCTTGCCTCAATCTCGGCTTGCATCCGCCGCCGCAAACCTTTCCTCTCACCGACATGGAATCACACGAATGGAATGAGCGCACCGAGGAAGGAAAACGGTTCTATCGCGGCAATTTCCACGCCAAGGAATGGCGCATCATCACAACCCTCAAGACCGATCCCGATTGGGAACCGATCGAAGAGCCTTCCGAAGAAATCTGGCGGGCGCTGCGCGACATCGTCTGGAAGAAATACCAACGCAAGCGCTGCCCTTGGGAGCGCGTGGCCGGACTCGATAAAATCCTCGGCGACGACGCGCCGAAATAACCTCTCAGTGGGAAAGCGGGTTTTCGCCCGAGGCATCCCCGAGATGGATCTGGTTTTCCGGCAGGAACTTTTTGAAGCGAGTCTTGTCGATCGCCTTCATATAGGCCTCCTGCGGAGAGATCATCCCCTCGCGGAGCTTAGACCAGATCGACTCGTCCATAAACACCATCCCTTCGCCCTTGCCGCCGGTGATGACGTCGTAGAGCTTCTGGGTGGCACCCTCCCGGATGATCGCGGCCACGGCGGGCGTGCCGAACATGATCTCGTGGACGGCAACCCGGCCCGGCTTGTCCACGCGCTTGCAGAGAAGCTGGGCAACCACCCCCCTGAGCGAGGCGGACAACATGGTGCGGACCTGTGATTGCTGATTTGCCGGGAACACATCGATAATACGGTCGACGGTCTTACGGGCGTTGTTGGTGTGCAAGGTTCCGAAGACGAGTAGTCCGGTTTCTGCGGCGGTGAGTGCGAGGGATATAGTTTCAAGATCGCGCATCTCTCCGACGAGCACAATATCGGCATCTTCACGTAGGGCGGCTCGAAGACCATCCGCGAAAGAGGGGGTCTGAATTGGCACTTCGCGCTGAGTAAGAATTGATTTCTTGTTTCTATGAACGAACTCGATCGGCTCTTCGACAGTGATAATGTGCCTCGAAAAATTGGAATTAATGTAGTCCAAAAGCGCGGCAAGCGTCGTGGATTTCCCCGATCCGGTGGGCCCTGTCACCAAGACCAGCCCCGAGCGCATATGCCCGAATTCCTTGACGATTTCTGGTACGCCCAGCGCCGCGAGCGGCATGATCTCCGTCGGAATTAACCGAAAAACCGCAGCGAGTCCGTTCTGCTGCTGAAGATAATTGCACCGAAAACGAGAATCCTCATCCATCTCGTAGGCGAAGTCGAGATCACCCTCCTCCAGGTAACGCTCAAATGCCTTCGGATCACAAATTTCGGCGAGCAATTCTTTAAACGATTCACCCTCGAGAACCTCTTTGCCCTCAATCTGACTCACAGCTCCGTGAACACGGAGCTTCGGTGGTTGACCCTCGGAAAGGTGCAGGTCGGAACCTTTGCTTTCGATGAGTATCTTGAAAAGTGCGTCGATTCTTGCCATGTCGATATGTGGATTTGGACGAGAAATTAAATTCTTAGAAAATTCAGGACTTGAGGAACGATTTCATTTGCGCCTTATCGTCGGAACGGAAAAGAAGCTCCTCCGATGTGATTTTTCCTTTGATGTAGAGCTTCCGGAGGGATTCATCCATGGTGATCATGCCGACATGTTTCCCGGTCTGCATAACACCTGGGAGCATGTAGGTCTTTCCTTCACGAATACAGTTCGCAACGGCTGGAGTATTCACAAGCAACTCGGTGGCGAGTACACGGCCGTCACCCTCCACGTTGGGAATAAGCTGCTGGGAAAGAATGCCTCGGAGCGATTCGGAAACCATGATACGGATTTGCTCGCGTTGATCGGTAGGGAATACGTCGAGCACACGGTCGAGCGTGCGCGGGGCATTGCCAGTATGAAGCGTACCGAGGACAAGGTGGCCCGTTTCAGCTGCGGTGAGCGCGAGTTGAATGGTTTCAAGGTCACGCATTTCTCCGACCATGATCACATCAGGATCCTCCCGCAAAGCACCCCGAAGCGCCCTTGCAAATGACTCGGTGTGCTTATGCACCTCGCGCTGGTTCACATGGCATCCTTTGGAATTGAAAACATACTCGATCGGATCCTCGAGCGTTAGTATGTGATCTTCGCGGTCTTTGTTGATAAAATCCACGATCGAAGCGAGCGATGTTGATTTACCGGACCCCACCGAACCAGTCACCAGAATCAAACCGTTCTGATATCTGGTAAGCGGGATGATGTGCTCAATCGGAAGGCCAATGTCCTCCATGCTGCGAATCTCGGAATTAATGATTCGAAACACCATGTCGTAGCCGAGACGCTGTTTCACGATGGAGGCTCTGTAACGGCCATCCGAACCTTCATATGCGAAATCAATATCGCCACGCTCGTCGAGCCGAGACCATTCTTTCTCACCGAGAAAAGACCTGACGAGCTTTTCGGTTTCCTCGGGCTTCAAAGGTTCATGATCCGGCCAAATAGCCCCTAGAACTCCGTTCAGCCTCCAAGCCGGCGGATACGCCGTCGCTAGGTGTAGATCGGATGATCCGTATTCCCGGCCGAGCTTCAGGTATTCATCAACGTGATCCAAGACTGTGTGTTCGGACATGGGCGGAAAAGGTTTTTACGAATGTTGGGGCTTGGCCGGAGATTTATCCGGCGGATCGAATCGGCGCTCGCCCTCTGGCTAGCCATCTTAACGCAGGAAAGGGTATCCGTGTCAATACGGTCGCGTTTCCCCGAGCGCAAATCGCCGTTGCGACCCGCTCACGAGATGCGCTCTGAGATAATCCTTGAGAAGCTTGGTCACGTAGACCTTTGCGAGAGGCTTTCCCATCCTGAAAATAAGCAAAACCAAGCCGACGAGAAAACCGCGCTGGCGCTTGGGCTCCTGGACTTTCGCCGCAGCCTTTTTCTTCCGCAGGAGAAAACTGGCCGCAATGCCGGCTGCCACGGAGCCGGTAAGCCACTTTCCCGTCTTCTGCATGAGCGAGCTCTTCAGGCGTGCCGGAACGTCGAGCGCCCGCTTCATGTGAGCGTGCGATTCTGTCAGCCGGAGCCGGGAGGCCTCGCTGACACGGACAAGCTCCGCAAGCGTCATTGGTTTTTTAGTCGGTTGAGCCATTCGCGGTCTTTCTCAAATTCGGCACGGGTTACAGGAAAAGTCTCCTTCTTCCAGGATTTCAGGATGAACAGAAGGATCGCACCGATCAGAAAGTGCGCCCCTGCGGAAGCGAACGCGACGTGATACCACTCCCACGAAGTGGCCGCTGCGATCGCGCCGATCGATGCGGCGAGGGCCAGCACCCAGGCGGATAGAAAACCGAACAGCCCGACGATAAGCAGGGTGATCCTACCAACAGCTCCAGCCGACGCGGCTTTCGCCTCGATGCGGATCATTTCAACCCTGGAAAGAACCAGCGCAGCGAGCGCCTCCTTCCAGTTCTTGGGCAAATCGCTTTCGCCAGCTGCATCCCGGTCAAGATGCGGTTCTCCCTTATCAGTGCTCATTTCCGGACAATCGGGCTTGTGGCGTGTTTCATCCGGAGCACAAAGCGCCAGCGGTTTTGCCGGCGCTCCATTCCGGAGCCTCAGTTTGCGTAAAGACTCAGTTGCGCGCGATGAGGCCGATGAGGAAACCCACGCCGAGGGCACCGAGGACCGCCTTGGTCGGATTCTGGCGGATGTAGTCTTCCGCAGTCACATGGATCTCCTTCGCCTTCACCCGGGTCTCTTCCCACTGGTGTTGGGCAGATTCCTTGGCATGCTGCGCCTTGTCAGTCGCAACGGCCTTGTAATGCTCGGCTTTTTCGGTGGCTACTGCCTTGTAATGCTCGGCCTTCTCCGTTGCGTTCGCCTTGAGTGACTGCGCAGCATCTACGGCACGGCCTTTCAGTTTCGTGGCCTCTGTGCTGGTAGTGCTGGCGAAATCGCCTGCAGCAGCACGGAGATCGGATGCCGCGTCGGTAACGGAGGGCGCAGTGCCCGCCGCCGGTGGTGTGGAAAATGGATTCTCGGTCATGATGATGGAATTTCGGGTTGGTTGTTATGGGACTTCAGCATGTCCCGTTCCAAGAGCAGATTACACCCACCCATCTACGGCGCAAGAATACTTTGGGAGCAATCCCCTCAGGGCGCCTAAGTTAGAAATTTCCCAAGAGATTGAACTGCCAAGTAAGAAAAGTTCACCAAGTCCAAGAGAACAAAGGTCTCAAAAGAGTCTTTTTGGCTGAAGATTTCTGTTCAGAAAGTGTTTGGCTTTGGAAAACTTGGAAAACTTGGCGGTTCAATTCCCATATCCGGTTCTGCTTTCCTTGCCGGGATCGCCCTAGTGTAGACGCTCTGGCAATCTCCTCATCAGCCGGAAACCCAGGCGCATCTTGTGACGCGGGCCTACCTTCTGAGATGGTTCTCGATCCGCTCGATCCTTTCCCGCAGGCCCGGTTGCTTGCCGATCTCGGCAGTGACCTTCTTGCACGCGTGGATGACCGTTCCGTGATCTCGACCGCCAAATGACTCCCCGATCTCCACCAGGGAGTTGTGGGTCATGCTGCGGCTGAGATACATTGCGATTTGACGCGGAAAGGCGATGCTTGCCGGGCGGCGGCGGGAAATCATATCTGCCATACGCACATCGAAGGTTTCCGCGACCGCACGCTGAATACCATCGATTGTCACCTGCCTGCTGGCCTCCTCCTGGATAAAATCCCGCAGCAAATACTCGACCTTCTGCACCGATACGCTCTCCCCCGCGAGCGACGCGAAGGTTGCCACGCGGACAAGGGCCCCTTCGAGGCGGCGCACATTCGACCGGATATTCTCGGCGAGGAATTCGATCACGGAATCATCAACGGTGACCTTCCATTCCAAGATCTTCTTTTTGAGTATCGCCATACGAGTCTCGAGCTGGGGCGGTTGCAGCTCCACGGCGAGCCCGCATTCGAAGCGGGAGATCAGCCGCGGCTCGATGCTCTTGATCTCACATGCCGGCCGGTCACTGGTGATGACCACCTGGTTGCGGCCGTCGAGCAGCGTGTTGAACGTATGAAAAAATTCTTCCTGGGAACGCTCTTTCCCGGCGAGGAACTGGACATCATCGATGAGCAGCACATCGGAGCTGCGGTAGCGCCTGCGGAACTTCTCGATATCGCCTTTGCGGATCGCCTCGATGAACTCATTGGTGAATTTCTCGCACGTCAGGTAGATAACCCGGCAGTCCGGGCGGCGGCGCAGGATCTCCCTGCCGACGGCATGCATGAGGTGGGTTTTCCCAAGGCCGGGTCCGCCGTGAATAAAGAGCGGGTTGTAGCCTACGCTTTTTTTTGCGGACACCGCCTCGCACGCTGCGTGCGCGAACTGGCTGTTGCTGCCGACGACGAAATTCGCGAACGTATAGTCGTGATTCAGTCCTGCCGCTTTCGCGCGCTTGTCGAGCATGTCACCGGGCAGCTGCTTGCGCACCTGTGGCTCGGAAAGCACGGGCTGTCTGCCGGGAGTGACCGCAGATTCTGCGACGGCGATATTAATATGGTGGATTCCCTCCTGCGCCTCGCCGGCGGCGAAAAGGAGTTCCGGCAGGTAGTTCGTCTCGATCCAGACCTGGTGAATTTCACCGGGGACAACAACCGTTCCCTTGCCGTTTTCAGTGCCTCCCCAGGACGCCCCGCCAAACCACCTCTGGAATGCATCCGCTCCGATGGACTTGCGCAGGATCCCCGCGATTTTCTGCCAATCTCCCTCACCATGAATCGAGCCGAGTTCCGTTCTTTGCGGTTCCGTATCGGCGAGGAATCCTTCCCCGTTTTCCATCGATGGTTGTTTCATGGTTTTTTCTGACATCGCCTTCAGCAACTCCCCCGATGGGCTCTGCAAAGGCAACGACTAGGAGACGATGGACAAGGATTTGCTCTGCCGGAATTTAATTTAGCACGCATCTAACAGACGAAACTTTCTTGCCGCATTCCACAAGCGTTCCACGGGATAAAATTTTAAAAACTTGACCTGAATCTTGGTAAGCTTTTCCGAAGCAAACCTGCCATCTATCAGTTTAAGTTTCCGTAAGCCATTGGAAAAGAACAGGAGCCGATGTGACGGTGTTGTCACACGGACCGGGCGGAATTTTTAACCGTGCGATCGGCCAAAAAATATCCGAAGCAGAACGCAAACCGAGTAACCGACCGGTCAGCTCGTCCCTAGTCACGTTTGAAAAGGCCTCCTGCCAGACCGCTCGCCAACGTGAGCATTGCGTTGATGGGAAAGAACCACTCCGAGGCCAGCTTGGGTCGGCTATCGATCAAGGCCTTTGCTAGATCCTTCTTCCCGGCCATCTCCAAGATGCTCATTAGCTCCGGGCGGAAATAGGCCACCAATAGCACCGACAGAAACGTTCCCACCATCAGGCCGATCCCACTCGTTCTCCACGGAATCAACGCGGCCAGCAAAACCCCCAGCAGCGGCCCATAGGTGTAAGCCACCATTCCGAATGCCAGACCGATTAAATCACTGTCTTCGTTCCGGCTGTAGATCTCCCACAGAAGTAATCCGGCAAGGGTTAGAACCACCCCCCAGATCAATACGGCGATCCGCGAAATTTTCACCATGCGCGTCCCTTCCTCTTCCATCCGCTCCTGCCCGTAAATCACCGATAAACTCGTCTGGCTCAACGCCGCCAAAATCGAATCCAAACTCGATATCGCCGCCGCGAAAGCCCCGGCCAGAATCAATCCGCTCAATCCCACCGGCACCTCACGCACAATCCACGCAGGAAACACATTGTTGGGGCTCTCCGCGAACTTGGCGACCAAACCTGCCTCCGGCGGAAATTGCTGATACCAGGCAAACAGACCCGACCCCACGGCCAACATCAGCAGCGTAATCAAGAGTGAAACACTGCTCCAGCACATCGCCTTGCGGGCATCACTCACATTCCCGCAGCAGAACATGCGCTGGGTATTGAGCTGATCCACTCCGAAGGCCGTGAAGTTCTGGAATGGCATCGCTAATAAGCCAACCCACAGCGTGTAGCGCAGCTCCTTATTTTCAAATGGTGTGGTCAGATCAAGGAAGCGCATCTTGTCGATTGCGACCCCATCCACCACCACTTGGTTCAAAGCCACAATCTCACTCCAGCCCAGCCCTCTCACCAACAGGAATAAGGCCAGCAACCCTCCGAATACAAACAAACAGAACTGCATCACATCCGTCCAGATTACCGTCTGCATCCCGCCCATCAAAGTCCACGCCACCGCGACGATCCCGATCACGACGATGCATAACTCGACCGGCATCGCCGTCACCTCCCGCAAGATGATTGCTGTCACCAGGACGCGCACACTCTGTCCCAGAACGGAACCCAGGGAAAACAAACCCGTCACCAGAGTCTTCACCTTTGCCCCAAGGCGATTCCCCATGAAGTCGTAGGGGCTGTAAATTTCCTTCTCGTAATAAAGGGGCACCAACCAGTATGCCACCGCGAAGCGGGCCACCATCGAGCCCAGACCCCATTGCAGATAGGTCCAATCGCCTTGTAGCCCGAAGACGATCCCCGGAACCCCGATGAAAGTCAGTGCGCTGATCTCCGTGGCGATCATCGAACCGCTCACCGCCCACCACGGCAGGGTCCTTCCACCCAGAAAGAAATCCTTAATACTCGCCTGTTTCCCGCTCATCCTGTGCCCCACCCATGTCGTCAGTATCAGATAGCCGATGAGCACAGCCCAATCCCAATAGGTGAACTTCAGATCGATGACGCTGAGAAACATGGGCTGAGGCTAGCCCTCCCCATCGCGCAACCAAGTTTCAAATTGACCGCCACTCGTTTCGTTTTCATTTCCCAAAAAGAGCCCCCCCGCGTTTAATCCGGCCTATGGAAGAAAAGCCAAATCTCCCCGTCATCGTGCAGAACGACCCGTGGCTCGAGCCGCAGACGGAAGCGATACTCCATCGCACCCGCCGCTTCGGGGAGGCACTCGCGGAGATCCGCGAAAAGTCCGGCTCGCTCCTGGCCTACGCTGGCGGCCACAGGTTCAGCGGCATCCATTTCAAGCCTGCGGACAAGCAATGGCTCGTCCGCGAATGGGCGCCTGAGGCCAAGGCAGTTTCCCTCATCGGTGATTTCAACAACTGGGACCGCGAGGCCAACCCGCTGGAGAGAAAGGACGGCGGTATCTGGGAGCTCAAACTCGCCCCCGACGCACTCGCTCATGGCGAAAAGGTAAAACTCCACATCCATGGCGCCGACGATTCCCGCCGCGACCGCCTCCCTGCCACCATCACCCGCGCAGTGCAGGATCCCGCCACCCACGACTATTCCGGCCAGATCTGGAGCCCGCCGGAACCTTACGTTTGGAAAAACAACTTCGATCCATCCGTCATCAAAGCGCCTTTCATCTACGAGTCCCACACCGGCATGGCCGGCGAGGAGCCCCGCGCCCATACCTACCGAGAATTCGCCGACAACATCCTCCCCCGCGTCCACAAGGCCGGCTACAACACCGTCCAGCTCATGGCCGTCCAAGAGCATCCCTACTACGGCTCCTTCGGCTACCACGTTTCCTCATTCTTCGCCGCCTGCTCACGCTTCGGCACACCGGAGGATCTGAAATACCTCGTCGATACCGCCCACGGCATGGGCATCGCGATGATCCTGGATGTCGTCCACTCCCACGCCGTCAAGAATATGTCGGAGGGACTCAACGACTTCGACGGATCCGGCCACCAGTATTTCCACGCAGGGGAAAAGGGCGATCATCCGCAGTGGGACTCGAAATGCTTCGATTACGGCCGCCCGGAGGTAAAGCAATTCCTCCTCTCCAACGTCCGCTATTGGCTCGAGGAATATCGCTTCGACGGATTCCGCTTCGACGGCATCACCTCGATGCTCTACCATTCCCACGGCAACCGCGCCTTCGGCTCCTACGATGATTACTTCGGAGACGACGCCGACGAGGAAGCCATCCTCTACCTCAAGCTCGCCAACGAGCTCATATCCGAAATCAAACCCGGTGCCATCGTCGTCGCCGAGGACATGTCCGGAATGCCCGGCCTCTGCCGGCCGAATTCCGAGGGCGGCATCGGCTTCACCCATCGCCTCGCCATGGGCATCCCGGATCATTGGATCAAGCTCCTCAAGCACAGCCGCGATGAGGATTGGAACCTCGACGAACTCTGGGACACCATCACCAACCGCCGCCACGGCGAGGCCACCATCGCCTACGCCGAAAGCCACGACCAGGCGCTCGTCGGCGACAAAACACTCGCCTTCCGGCTCATGGACAAGGAGATGTACTGGCACATGGACAAGGATGACAAGCATCCCGTCATCGAGCGCGGCATCGCCCTCCACAAAATCATCCGCCTGCTCACCCTCGCCTTCGGCGGTGAGGGCTGGCTCTCCTTCATGGGCAACGAATTCGGCCACCCCGAGTGGCTCGATTTCCCCCGCGAAGGCAACGGCTGGTCCTACCACTACTGCCGCCGCCAGTGGTCGCTCGTCGACAATCCCGACCTGAAATTCCAGTGGCTCGCCGAGTGGGATCGCGACCTCGTCAACCTCGCCAAGGAACGCAACCTCCTCCAGTCCGCCCCCGCCCAACTCCTCCACGTCGATCACGAAAACAAGATCCTCATCGCCGAGCGCGCCAACCTCATCTTCGTCATCAACCTCTCCCCGGACAAATCCATCCCCGGCTACGGCATCGCCCCACACAACAAGGCCACCCACAAGCTCCTCCTCGATTCCGACGAAGCGAAATTCGGCGGCCACGCCCGCATCGACCACTCCTCCGACTACCCGATCGACGAAAACGGCCAGCTAAAGATCTACTCCACCTCAAGAACAGCGCTGGTGTTCGGGTAAGCCCCAAGGAGGGGCTGCATTCTGCTGCCCAACAACCCCAGCCATTTCCCAACGCACCGGTCAGGGAGAAAGGAGGAGGCGCGTAGCTATCATTGCAGCCTATGACAATCGTATCATACGATTCCTAACCCTCCAACGCCACAACCTCCCTCTCAATTCTCTTCCCGAACTCCCTCTCCGCCGCCTCCAGATCATGCTCCGCCTGTAGGCCAACCCAGAACGCGGCGGATGTTCCGAAGAATTTCGATAGCCTCAGCGCTGTTTCCGCAGAAATAATTCGCCTGCACTTGGTGATTTCAGTAAGCCGCGATGCAGGAATTCCGGTAGCCCGCGAAACCGCAGCCAAGGTCAGCCCCATAGGCTTTACAAATTCCTCCAATAGGATTTCCCCAGGATGGATCATTGGTAGGTATTTTGGTGCGCTCATTTCTTCAGTGGTAGTCGGTAATTTTAACCTCGTGCTTCAAACCATCCTCCCAGCGGAAGATGATTCGCCATTGTTGGTTGATTCGAATACTCCAGTATCCCTCCAGATTTCCGCTCAATCTCTCAAGTCGGTTGCCCGGTGGGATCCGAAGATCCTGAACGATCCTTGCCTGATTGATCATACGGAGCTTGCGGCGCGCCCGCTCCTGAATTTTACCGGAGAGACTACGCACACGAAGGCCTTTATGGATTTTTTCGGTATCGGAATCGCCAAAGCTTTCGATCACCATCGAACAATAACGCAAATATAAATTTCGTCAAACGTAATTACGTGAGGCGGAATTCCATGGAGATGCAAACCCCCACCCCCCTCCGGCCTAACGGAATTCCCCAAAAAGGACATTCCCCTCCGGCGGATTTCTATCCAAGGTCATTTGTTATGAATCCAAAATCCAGTGCACAGAAAGAGATCAAGGCCTTCATTTCCGGATTAAAGAAACGCAATCCGGGAGAGCCGGAATTTCACCAGGCCGTCCATGAGGTAGTCGAAACCATCATCCCCTTCACCGCCGAACATACAAAATACCGCGACGCATACATCCTTGAGCGAATGACCGAACCGGATCGCATCATCACCTTCCGCGTGACCTGGGAGGATGACAACGGGGCGATCCACGCGGACCGGGCATGGCGGGTGCAGTTCAACAACTCCATCGGCCCCTACAAGGGCGGGCTGCGCTTCCACCCTTCGGTGACGCAGAGCGTGCTGAAATTCCTCGGCTTCGAGCAGGTGCTGAAAAATAGCCTCACGGGACTACCGATGGGCGGCGCCAAGGGCGGCTCGAACTTCAACCCCAAGGGCCGTTCCGACCGCGAGGTGATGCGGTTCTGTCAATCGATGATGATCGAGCTCCACCGCCACATCGGCGAGGATATCGATGTCCCCGCCGGCGATATCAACGTCGGAGCCCGTGAGATCAGCTACCTTTTCGGAACTTACAAACGCCTGGAAAACCGCTTCGCCGGCATCCTCACTGGCAAAGGCCTCGCCTTCGGCGGCAGCCTAGTGCGCAAGGAGGCCACCGGCTACGGCGCGGTGTATTTCATGAAGCACATGCTCGAGCATGCCGGCGAGGACATCAAAGGCAAGACAGCCGCCGTCTCCGGATCAGGCAACGTTGCGCTCTACTGCATGGAGAAACTCATCGAACTCGGTGCGAAAGTACTCACCGCCTCTGACTCCTCCGGTTTCATCCACGATCCCAAGGGCATCACCCGCGAGAAACTCGATTGGCTGATCGATCTCAAGGAAAACCGCCGCGGTCGTATCCAGGAATATGCGGAGAAATACGGCTGCGAATTCCACGAAGGAAAAACCCCGTGGCACCTGAAGGCGGATCTCGCTTTCCCTTGCGCCACCCAGAACGAGCTCCTCATCAATGATGCCGTCGCCATGGTGAAAAACGGAACCAAGGCCGTCGCCGAGGGCGCGAACATGCCCTGCACGGAGGAAGCCACGAATTATTTCCTCGAACACGATGTCCTCTTCGGCCCCGCCAAGGCTGCCAACGCGGGCGGCGTCGCAGTCTCAGGCCTAGAACAGAGCCAGAACCAGCTCCGCATCAGCTGGAGCCGCAAGGAAGTCGACGATCGCCTCGTCGGCATTATGACGGACATCCACGAGAAATGCATAAGATACGGAGCGCGACCCGGAAAACCGGTCGATTACCGGGCCGGCGCGAATATCGCCGGCTTCGTGAAAGTCGCCGATGCCATGCTCGCCTACGGAGTCGTCTAACAATTATAAATCATGAAAGCATCTGACCATCTAGTAAAATGCCTCGAAGCCGAGGGAGTCGAATACATCTTCGGCATCCCCGGTGAAGAGAACCTCGATTTCCTCGACTCCCTGTCGAGCTCGACCATCAAGCTCATACTCACCCGCCACGAGCAGGGTGCGGGCTTTATGGCCGCCACCTACGGGCGCCTGACCGGAAAAACCGGCGTCTGCCTCTCGACCCTCGGCCCCGGCGCGACCAATCTCGTCACCGCCGCCGCATACGCCCAGCTCGGCGGAATGCCGATGATGATGATCACCGGCCAGAAGCCCGTGAAGAAAAGCAAGCAGGGACGCTTCCAGATCCTCGACGTAATCGAGATGATGAAGCCGCTCACGAAATTCACCCACCAGCTCGTCAGCGTGGACAATATCGCCTGCCGTGTCCGCGAGGCATTTCGGCTGGCCGAGGAGGAACGCCCCGGAGCCGTCCACCTGGAGCTACCGGAAGACATCGCCGCCGAGCCAGCGGATGGCCTCGTCCCCATCGCCGCCTCCTCCGTCCGCCGCCCTGTCGCAGAGGCGAAATCGATCGCGCTGGCCGTGGAAATGATTTCCGCAGCAAAGCACCCGCTGCTACTCGTCGCCGCCGGAGCCAACCGCAAACTCACCAGCCGCATGCTCTCGGAGTTCTCGGCTAAAACCGGAATCCCCTTCATCTCCACCCAGATGGGCAAGGGCGTCATCGACGAAAACTGCGACCTCTTCCTCGGTAACGCCGCACTCTCCGACGGCGACTACCTGCACCGCGCCATCGAATGCGCGGACCTCATCCTCAACGTCGGTCACGATGTAATCGAGAAACCGCCCTTCTTCATGCGCCCCGGCGACACCCGCAAGGTCATCCACATCAACTTTTTCTCGGCATCTGTCGATCCGGTCTATTGGCCGCAGGTCGAAGTTGTCGGCGACATCGCCAACAGCATTTGGCAGATCAGCGAAAATCTCGCGCTCTCCGCGCAATGGGATTTCTCCCGTTTCATGGCGATCAAGAAAGCCGCCGACGCACAGCGAATCGAAGGCTTCGACGACCCCAACTTCCCCGTAAAACCCCAGCGACTCGTCTCCGATGTCCGCAAGACTCTTGCCAAGGACGGCATGATCGCGCTCGACAACGGGGTCTACAAGATCTGGTTCGCGCGCCATTACAACGCCGCCCTGCCCAACACCGTCCTGCTCGACAACGCCCTCGCCACCATGGGCGCCGGCCTGCCCTCCGCGATGGCTGCGAAGATCGTTTTCCCTGAACGCGATGTCATCGCAATCTGCGGCGACGGCGGATTCATGATGAACTCCCAGGAAATCGAAACCGCCGTCCGGCTCAATCTCCATATCACGGTCATCATCTTCCGCGACGATTCCTACGGCATGATCCGTTGGAAGCAGGCGAACATGAAACTCGCCGACTTCGGCCTCACCTTCGGCAACCCGGATTTCGTGCTCTACGCACAAAGCTACGGAGCACAGGGTCACCGCATTGAATCCACCGACGAGCTGCTCCCCGTTTTGGAAAAATGCCGTGACGAACCGGGCGTCCACATCATCGATCTCCCGGTCGATTATTCGGACAACGACCGTATCCTCAATCACGAGATCCGCGAGCGCTCCGCCGCAGTATGAATGAAATGCCCCCAAGGAGGGCTGCATTCTGCTGCCCAACAACCCCAGTCTTCATTAGCGGTTAAAATTCCACAACCCATGCCCACCAAATCCCATTTCAAAACACTCGTCCCCGGCGCATCCGGAAACGCCGGCACATTGGAAGTCATCGCGCCCTTCGATGGCTCCGCAATCGGATCGGTGGAGCTCGCAGACGCAGCCACCGTCGAGACAGCCCTCACCACCGCCGCCGCCCTGCACGCGGATCCTTCGAAGCGCCTCCCTGCCTGGGAACGAATCGCCATTCTGAGAAAAGCCGCCGAACTACTCGCCGATCGCGCCGAGGCATTCGCCCTCGAATCAGCCCGCGAAGGCGGCAAACCCCTGATCGATTCCCGAGCTGAAATCGCCCGCGCCATCGACGGTATCGATGGCTGCATCGAGGAACTGCGCACCCAGCACGGCGACGAAATCCCGATGGGGCTCAACCCCGCCTCCGCCAATCGGCTCGCCTTCTCCTCCCATCAGCCAATCGGACCGGTGCTCGCCTACAGCGCGTTCAATCATCCGGTGAACCTCATCATCCATCAGGTCTTCCCGGCCATCGCCACCGGCTGCCCGGTGATCGTGAAGCCCGCATCCGACACTCCCCTCTCCTGCTTCCGCCTCGTCGAACTTCTCCATGAGGCAGGCCTGCCTGCCGAGTGGTGCCAGGCCATCGCCATCAAGGATCGCGATCTCGCAACCGCCACCGTCGGCGATTCCCGCGTGGCATTCTTCAGTTTCATCGGCAGCGGAAAGGTCGGCTGGATGCTGCGCTCAAAGCTCGCACCCGGCACCCGCTGCGCCCTCGAGCACGGCGGTGCCGCACCCGTCGTCATGGACACCACCGCCGATCTTGCCACCGCCGCCACGCCGCTCGCCAAAGGCGCCTTTTACCACGCCGGTCAGGTCTGCGTTTCCGTGCAGCGCATTTTCGCCCCCGGATCCGTCATCCCGGATCTCGCCGATCGCCTCGCAGCCGAAGCCGCGAAGATGATGGTCGGTAACCCCACCTTGGAAGAGATAGCCATCGGCCCCCTGATCCGCCCCAAGGAGGTGGATCGTGTGGAAAAATGGGTCGAGGAAGCCATCGCCGCCGGAGCCATCCTGCACTCCGGCGGCAAGCGCATTTCGGAAACCTGTTTCGAGCCGACCATCCTCATCAATCCCCCAGCGGACAGCCACGTCAGCAAGCAGGAGATCTTCGGCCCCGTTGTCTGCCTTTACACAAGCGACTCGGTGCAAGACTCCATCCGCGCCGCCAACGATGTCCCGTTCTCCTTCCAGGCATCCGTTTTCAGCCGCGATATGGACACGATCCTCAAAGCATACCGAGAGCTCAACGCACTGACCGTCATGGCCAACGATCACACCGCTTTCCGCGTCGATTGGATGCCCTTCGGCGGCCTCCGCGAATCCGGCCTCGGCGTCGGCGGAATCCCCCACACCATGGAGGACATGCAGGTGAAGAAATCCCTCATCCTGCGCTCTCCGCCCGCGTGAAGTCGACGTAGCTGGGGCTGACGCCAGTCTGCCCGGACACTGAGAATGGACGGCTTTCCATACCGGCACATTAATTTCTGGCATCGCCTCGCGCATCATCCAAACTCCCCTCCTTATGAAACTCGACACCATCTGTCTACACGGCGGCCACAAGCCGGATTCCGATACGAACTCCCGCGCCGTTCCGATCTACCGCACCGCGTCCTTCGTTTTTAACTCCACCGAACACGCGGCCAATCTCTTCGCACTCAAGGAGCTCGGGAACATCTATTCCCGCCTGATGAATCCAACCAACGACGTCCTGGAGAAAAGAATCTCGCTCCTCGAAGGCGCACCTGAGATGGGTGGCCTCGCCCATGCCTCCGGCACGGCCGCGATTTTCAATACCGTCATCAACCTAGCGCAGGCCGGCGACAATATTGTCTCCGCCCGCAACCTCTACGGCGGCTCCTACACTCAGTTCGCCAACATCCTCCCGCAGCTTGGCATCGAGGTGCGCTTCGTCGACTCCACCGACCCCGCAAATTTCGCCAAGGCGGCCGATAACAAGACCCGCGCGTTTTTCACCGAGACGGTCTCCAACCCCGCACTCGAGATTGCCGACATCCGCGCGATCGCTGTCTCCGCCCATTCGCTGGGACTTCCCCTGATCGTCGATTCGACGTTCACCACCCCCGCCCTTCTCCGCCCCATCGAATGCGGCGCGGATATTGTGATCCACTCCCTCACGAAATGGCTCGGCGGCCACGGAACATCCATCGGAGGCATCGTCATCGACTCCGGGAAATTCAACTGGGCCGGCGGCAAGCATCCCCTCTTCGACGAACCAGATACCTCCTACCACGGCCTGCGCTGGGGACACGACCTTCCAGCACCACTCGCACCGCTGGCCTTTATCCTGCGCATGCGCACCGGGCCGCTCCGCAACCTCGGTGCCTGCCTTTCACCGGATAACGCCTGGGCCATCCTCCAGGGGGTCGAGACGCTGCCGCTGCGCATGGAGCGCCATTGCGAAAACTCCCTCGCCGTCGCGAAGCATCTCACCTCGCATGAAAAGATCGATTGGGTGCGCTACCCCGGCCTCGAAAGCGATCCGGAATTCGAAAAGAACAAGCAATACCTCGGCGGGAAAGGCGGCCCCATGGTCGTCTTCGGCATCAAGGGCGGGGCGGATGCGGGGAAGAAATTCATCGAGTCGCTCGGTCTCATCTCCCACCTCGCCAACGTCGGCGACGCCAAGTCGCTCGCCATCCATCCGGCCAGCACCACTCATTCCCAGCTCAGCGCCGAGGCACAGTCCGCCGCAGGTATCCCTCCGGAAATGATTCGCCTGTCCATCGGCATCGAGCACATCGACGATATCCTCGCAGACATCGACCAGGCACTCGTAGCCGGTTAGGAATTGCGATCTGCCCGGAATGCCCAATTTCCTTGCCAAGCGGGCTGAGATCAGGAGAAATAGCCAATGAAAATGCGTTGGATTTTTACAGTATTCCTGCTCGCCCCGATAGCTTCGTTGTTCGGGCAGGGAATGACCACAGCTGATGTGCAAACGATCATTGCACAGACGGTGCAGGAGTCTCTCATCGTGTCCCCGGACCGGGTGGTCGCGGTCGTCGACCGTGAGGGATTCGTGCTCGGTGTGTGGGACGTGAACGGTGGGGCACAGCCCGCAGCAACGGATGTCGCGAGGGCGGTTTCCACGGCGGGCGCGGCGGCCTTCCTCAGCAGCAACCAGCATGCTTTCACTACCCGAACCGCGGGTTTCATCATCCAGCAGAATTTCCCTCCCGGCGTGAAGAATCGTCCCAACGGCCCGCTCGTTGGCGTGAATTTCTCCAGCATGGCGTTTTCCGATACGAACAAATACAAGGCACCGGAGACCGATAACACGTTCCCCCTCCCTCCGGTTCCGGGCGTCGACGATCCTGGTAGCGCTACCCCCGCCGATGCCTTCCGCAGCGTCCCCTTTACCGCTCTTGCGCTTTCGGGAAATCCCGGCGGCGTACCTCTTTTCAAAAACGGTATTCTCGTCGGCGGTATCGGCGTTGTCGGTTATGCCGATGCGGCGGTATCCGGATTCGACACTTCCTTCCTGCCGACCGCCAACGAGCAGATCGCCCTCAGCGGGCAGGCGGGCTACCGCCCCGATTCGACCTTCGATGGCAGCAATGTTCTCATCGACGGCATTCGCCTGGCATACCTGGTCAACACCGGTTCCGACGCCACCGTCGCCAATCCCGCCGTTTATCTCGCCAACCCCGCCAACGGTCAGCCAGTAACGCTCGCCGACATCGATGGCATCCCCGGATCTTCGGACGACGGCGTGGTGGATTACTCGCCCAAGGCATCGCCCCCACCGGTCGTTTATCCGAATCCCTTCGGCCTGCTTGGCACGAACTCGATCCCCGGGCAGCTCCGCTCCGCCATCCGTGCGGATCCGCTTCCCGGCACGATCAGCGGAGCCGCACGTCTGACGGCTGCGGAGGTAGAAAACATCCTCCGCATCGCGGCCGAGCGCTCTGAAATCACACGTGCCGGTATCCGGTTGCCACGAGGGCAGATCGCCCGGGTCTGGATCTCGGTGGTCAACAATCCCGCCACCGACGGTGTAGAACCCGTTGTCCTGGGAACATACCGCACGCCGGATGCCACGATTTTCAGCTGGGATGTCGCCATCCAGAAAGCACGAACCGCCCTGTTTTTCTCACGAGGTCTCGAAAGAGGCAGCCCGCGCGCTTTCTCCTGCCGTGCCGTCGGTTTCCTATCCCAGTCGATGTATCCGCCCGGCATCGTGGGAACCCCGCCGGGACCACTCCAGTCCCTACAGGCCCCTCTTTCCGTGAAAGACTTCGGTGCACTGGGTCCGCAGGTTCCTTCCGAGCCAATCAATCTTAACGTGCCCAACGGCATCACTATCTTCCCTGGAGCCTTTCCGCTTTACCGAAACGGGGTTCTCATCGGGGCGATCGGGGTCTCCGGTGATGGCATCGAACAGGACGACATTGTCGCAGCCGCCGGTGCCCGCGATTTCCTTCCTCCATCCGGAAGCCGCGCCGATGACATGGTTTACGAACGCGCCCGCATCCCCTACGCGAAATTCCCCCGCGCGGCCACCAGTTTCTGAGGAGTGGCGAACGCTGGTTCGCCACTCCTCAAGCATCCTATTCACCGCAAAGTCGCAAAGGCACAAAGTCGGGCAGGAGGAAAAGCTTTTTGCGGAAGACTCATGATCCAAAACTTTGCGGCTCTGCGGCTTTGCGCGAGACCCTCTTGTGTTAGGGCATCGAATAGGGGCGAGGAAAGATCGGAGCACCACCTGGAGCCGGCTTCGGAGTGAACAAAAGCGGCGAAAGATCGCACGCACTCAAAAGCCGAGCAGCAGGATACGGTAGATTCCCTTCGGGTCGGACGGAAGCGGGAAGCTGATATCCGAAACCTCGTCCGTCGCATGAACCGGAGCATATGCGGCGTTTCCCCAGCCGTCGTCCCCGAGAACCTGCAGCTGATAGTCGCGGCCTGGCAGGCTGTCCCAGGTGATTGTCAGCTGCTTGTCTTCACCGACCTTGGAAATCGCCATATCGAATTTCTCGATGATCAGGCGGATCTCCTGGCTGAACGTGTCCGATACATAGACGTTCCCCAGCGCGTCGCAGACAGCGGAACTCGGGTTAGAGAGTGACTTGGAAGTTGGCGGCGACTGTGCACCGCCACCACCGGCCAACATGGAGACCATGCCGTCCGCCTTTAGCCGAAAGAGCGCGTTACCGAAAGATTCGCAGATGATAAATCCGCCGTCCGGATGCGGGGAAATATCCACCGGAGAGCAATAGCGGGCTTCGAGGCGAGGGCCTGCCTTGCAGCCGTGCTCGGTGGAACTGCCCGAAAAGGTGGTCACGTCGGCCTGCTGAGTCATGCAGCGTATCGTGTGATTTTCAGAATCGGCGACGTAAAGCTTGCCGTCGGTGCCCGCGCACATTCCCAGCGGAGCATTGAAGCGCGCATTCTCACCGGTTCCGTCCGTGGCACCCCAGATACCTGCTTTGCCGGCGATCGTGGTCACGGTTCCGTCCAGGTTCACTCTGCGGATGATGTGGTTTCCCGTATCGCTGAC
>CAJQKQ010000053.1 GCA_905478925.1 uncultured Verrucomicrobiales bacterium | reverse complement strand
AACTACGGCGGATATGACGATCCGAACAGCCGCACCGGGTATCTGCCGAGGGGTTTCGAGCCCGACCTGAACCCTTTCTACGTGGCGCTGCCATATAACGATATCGGCAAGGATTTCCGTCACCGCCCGGAGGCGGCCCGCGTGATCCCATGGTTCTGGGAGCGCTATCAGGGCGATGGCATTTCGGTATGCAAGGGCCATTGGCTCGCAATCCACCACAAGGGAAAAATCTGCTACGCACAATGGGAGGACGTCGGCCCCTTTGAGACGGATCACTTCCAGTATGTTTTCGGAAACGAGGATGCCCGCAAGAATCGCAATCAGGGCGCAGGCCTCGATGTCAGCCCGGCTGTCCGCGATTTCCTCGGCATGGGCAGCGGTCAGCGCGTCGAATGGAAATTTGTCGAAGACTACGAGGTGCCGCGCGGCCCTTGGAAATCCAGCGGATTCCGCCCCGGCGGCAGCCCCGGCGAGCCACCGCTCCCGACCCGATAAAACAATCTCACCCACACCAAAAAGACAACTGCTGTTACCAACACCCAACCCCGAAGATACGACGAAATAATCGAAGTGAATTCATAGCATTTTTCCTGGAAACCCTCAGTCCCGAGATCGTTTCCAGGCAGCCCGGATCGGGGTTCTGTCCGGAATCGGCATGGCCAAAGCGTTAGCAGCGCGGAATCCCTGCCCTTGCCCGATCCGGGCCGCCCGCCTCCCGACGAACGTCCCATTTGTCAGGAACCCAGGCGGAAAAGTGCTTCCAACCCTTACAACCAGCCATGAAAACAACCAGCCACTTGGCTGCCGCAAAGGCAGTCACTATCGCTGCGTGCGTCCTCGCCGTAGTATCACCCGAAGCCTTCGCCAAGAAGGGCAAGAAGAACAAGAAATACGACCAGGCCGGGGAGGATGCCAACAACTCCGCACCCGATCTCGCCGATAATTACAAAATTCCACCCGACCCAGTCGGTTGGCTCACCGCTTTCCCTACCGTGGTGCAAACAGGAACAAAACCGACACTCACATGGGACATCACGTATCCATCGATTGTGAAGGATTATGTCGATATCATTGAGCTAGGGATCATCAATCCGAAGGATAAACTTGATGTGGAGATCCGTGTGCTGGGGAATGGTGTGACCGTTTCCTCAAGCAGCGGCAATAACTTCAGTTATGTCGATGCCGAGGCTAGGATCAGTTTCGATAATGGCAGCTATTCGCAGATCTTCTTTGGTGACAACCATGACATCAACCCCTCGACGGTTGTTTGGAGTAAGAAGAATGTGCAGGCAGGCGAGACCCTGAGGTTCGGAGGTCGCTACCACTACCGCGGAAATTGGGGCTCGTGGCGCTCATCGAACGATGGCACCCAGGCTGTTCGCGTGCTTGTGTCCGGAGACACCCCACCGTCGAACGTCCCCGTGGCCGGCGCCCCCAGTCTTGAGGATTTCATCAAGCCCTATCTCGGCGGCGATGGTAAGGTGAACATCGGCCCCATGGATGTGATCGTTTTCATGGAACTGACCCACGGCGATAGCCAGCAGGATAATTCCGGCTACGACCTCCAAGACATGGTGCTGCTTGTGACTTTCACCTCCAACATGGCGAAAAACAACAATGGCCACGGTAACAACCTGGACGGAGTTGACTCCAGCAATCCGGGCAATGCCCCGTTCATGGAATACGATAGCGATCCGAACGTTGACGATGAAGGCAGCGGCGGTGGCGCATACCCTAGCAATCCCTGATTTTAGCAAATCAAAACACAACAATAGAATGATGAAGCATCCAGCATACGCAACAATGGCCATCCTCGCCTTCGCCTCGGTTTTCCCGGCAAGCGCGGAACCGAAGAAACTCGTCTACCGGGATGCAGAAACGCACGATCTGATTGTCAAGAAGCTGAGGGTGAACCAGAACATCGATCCGATGAAATCGCTGCTTCCTTCCGAGGGCGAGGATCCTTCAAAGAAGAACCAGCCCAAGGATTTGATCAGTTCTTCCGATATCATTTCTTTCAACGGTGTCACCACCCTGGTTCCGAAACGTGCGATCATCCAGATGCCAGAAGCTTACGAGGACCGCCTCAACAACCATAGCCCCGGCAACAAGGTGATCGGTTGGTGGGATTTCTACACTCTCAACAGGGGTTGGATTACGACCGTTGAGGTGACGCGAGTCCAGGCCGAGGGGAAGGAGTCGCTCGCCGAGGAAATTACCGAAGGATTCACCAAGAGTCGCAACATGATCATCGCGACATACTCGGCGGGCCCGATCTCAATGCTCCCTCTGAAAGAAAAGGAAGAAGCGAAAACCGAAGCGAATACTGAAGAAGCAAACTCACAACAGGCAATACGATGAACAAGAAAATCCTTACAACACTGCTGATTGCAACCTGTGGCTTCGGCCATGCGCAAGAAACGTATCCTGGTTTCCAGAATTTCGTTCGCCAGGTCCAGATGCCGACCGATGGCAGCGAAGGTCTTGTTTGGAACGTGCCCGTCGCCGCCAACGGCGAGCAGCTTTCACCCCTTGAGATAAATCCCGGCGGAGCCCGTTTCGAGCTGCACACGGTGAATTCCGATCCATTTATCGGATATCTGCTGGATACGAAGTATGTCGGCAGCTATGTGCCGGTTGCTGAGGTGCAGATCAGGACGGAAGACCCGTATGAAACCGTCCCGAGGACGCGCGCTGACCGCCCTTTCAATGTTGAGATCACCATCAACGGCCTGTTGAACGGCGCTAGTGATCCGGAACCCTCGAAGCAGGTGAAGGTACTTCACCACGCCCAGTCTTACGGCGTGGATGGC
The DNA here is from genome assembly GCA_905478925.1 of uncultured Verrucomicrobiales bacterium. GTDB lineage: Bacteria > Verrucomicrobiota > Verrucomicrobiia > Verrucomicrobiales > Akkermansiaceae > Luteolibacter. The sequence goes on along the minus strand of CAJQKQ010000053.1, from coordinate 26,276 downwards.
AACAGTGCCGGAATTGACCGTGACCAGGCGATCCTACTCGGGCAGGGCATCATTAATGCCAACGGTACCCGCACCATGCAGTATCTCGTGAATTCGGTTCCCGGTGCGGACAGGGCGAAGATTCGTGGCGAAGAGAGGTTTTCCGTCTTTTCGCTGGCGGACTATCAGGCTCCGGAATCGCATCTCGATTCGGTCTATGTCCAGATCTGGCCGGTGGCGGACGGGACGATTTCCGGCCTTAGCCCAGGTCAGTTGGTCAGGTTTCAGGCACCCAACGTCACGATCGCGCTCAATGATCTCTATCCGGACTCTCAGGTCTACACTCAGGTTTACAAGGGCGCTGAAAGCCTCGGCACCGAGGGAAGAGTGATATCCGGCTCGGCTCTCATCATCAATGAGGCTGTCCCTCAGAACCGAATCCTCACGCTGACAAATTGGGATGATGTGATCACCAGCGATGGTGCCTGGACCATGGAGTTGCTTGCCCACACCCCTTTTGGCGTGGATCGGCTCGCCCATGTGACATTCGACGTCGACCGCACGATCAGCGTCAACGGTTCGGTGACAACCATCGAGTAGCGATCACTTCCTTTCCGCCTTCTTTGCAAGCTCGTCCCTGAAATTATCATTCCTGTAAATCAGCGAAAACCTGGCCTCTTTCGATTTTCTTAGAAGATCCTCAACCTCGGTCCACGCGATGAGCAGGAACACACCTCTCACAGGTTCCCGATGAAACGATTGAGTCCTCGTCACAAACCCGTCCTCGACCAGCTTCCGTTGCTGGTTGGCGAGCAGCGGACCCTGTTCCTGCGTGATCTGCTTCCGAAGCTTGTTGAAACGCTCTTCCATGACCCTTACGGAAACCGTCGGATCCGTGTAATGGACCGTCACCTCGAAAAGCCCGCCGTTGAGAAATTTGCCCTCCACAGCCGCCGCCGGGGAGTCCGGGAGGAAGCCCTTTTTCGGCTGGATCCTGAGGATGCGCAATCCGGGTTGATCTCCCGGGATGAAAATGTTAAGATTCAACGAATGCTTGGAATGCCAAGATATCAGCTTTTCCGGAGAATCGCCCCAACGCAGCCCGAAAGGGGGCTCGATGATCGCCTGCGCGTGAAGGCTGGCGGCCGCGAGAAAGAAGTGGCATGCCAGAGTGAGGATGCAGATCTTCCGGATCGTTTTGCTCGGCGTTCGGATCACGGGAGGATCATCCCTCCGGAGGGGGGCTTCCGCAAGCCGCGAACACTGCGCCGCGGTTTCGCGCTGGTGGAAGCCACCATGGCAATGTCGATCCTGTCGGTGGTGGGACTTCTATTGCTGAAGCTTTCGTTGAATGTCATCTATCCACGCCAATACGCACTCCAGCAGGTACTTTCTGATTCCTACCTGACCTTTGAGCGAGCTCGCGCCGAAAGGATCCCTTTTGAAAGCCTGATGGCGTTTGATTCTCCGTGGCCCGCGTATCCCGGGGTGGCCACCGAAGATGTTGAGATCGGCAAAATGCCCGGGGGCGCAACTGTCACCGGTACGGTGGTCCGAACCCGCATCGCCGACTCCGAGAACTACCCGATCGACGGCGGCATCGGAACGGTGGCCAGCAATCCGGCGGCAATGAAAGTCTGGAGAGTCCAGAGCATTCTCCGTTATGAGATCGCAGACCGAACCTATGTGAAATCCCGAACTCTCGTGCGCGCCCAATGAGAATCCTGCCAAACAAGCTGCGGCGCGGCTTCACGATCCTGGAGCTGACCGTCGCGATGATGGTGGGAATGACCGTGGGTGCGACGATTCTCGCGATGCTCAACCAGCAGGTCGCGTTTCTAAAGATTTTCAAGGCGCAGAGTTTCCTCAACGAGGAGGCGCCCATCATCAGCAACCATATTTCCAAGCTTCTACTCGGTGCGGAACGCTTCCGGCTGCATGCCACGGTTGAGGATGCCTTGGCGGGCGCGAATCCCAGGCTCACCGATTCCCCTGTATGCGTTCTCAATTTCCGGCAACCGGACGGCAGTGTGCGTGCCGGTATCCTTTCCTTTGAGGATCGCGGGCAGGGAGACGCACTTTACTACTATCTCGTACCACTGACCGGAACATTGGTCGCCCCGGAGTGGGCGATAACGACCATGCCAACCTTGGTCACGTTTTCCGTGGAATCCGGCATCATTCGCACCCGCCTCACCGGGCCGGCCGGCGAGGAACTCACTTTTTCCGGAGCGATGCAATGACCCCTAAGCCCAACCGACCATGAAACGCAACAACCCAAGGAAACAGGCATCCGGATACGTGTCGCTGGTGGCAGTGTTCACGATGTCGATGTTCATGCTCACGCTGATGGTCTTCGCCTACAGGCGGGCATTGGATGCCCAGAGCATCCAGTCAGAGATCCAGAGTCAGGGCGACTATCGGGAAAAGGAGGAGACAATCCTCCGCTCCATCGTTTCGATCACGCCGAACCGGGCGATACTGGCGATGCAGGATGGCTCCGACTCGAGCTGGAACAGGCGGAAAATCTCGCGATTCGAGGAGATTTTCAGTGACTCGCTGACTCAGTCCAACGCCCGGCAGTCGATCTCGGTGGAGCTTCTGACGCAGCTTGACCTTGGCGACGCTTTCCAGGGGAATTCCGGGGACTCGGGGCTGGGCACGGTGAGCAGGATGTTCAAGTCGACCTCTTCGAATTCAGGCTATGTCACTGGCGGACTGAATCGCGATCTCGGCACGGGCTTCCCGCCTGCCCTCAACTCCAGCTATCCGATCGCAAACGACGACCTTTACCCCATCATATCCGACCTCAAGCAATACGGCAGCTATGCATCCGGAGAGGTCGGCCTGTCGACCACTACCTACAAGGATTTCAACATCCTGACATACCCGCAAATCAATTTCGGTTACTCGAAGCCGGGGGATCCCTTCGTCGCGAAACGGAACTGGTGGGCGTTCACGATGGATCTCGCCGATCACGACGACAACATCACCAGGATCGCCCGTTACAAGCGGGATTTTGTGCTCTCGATCTATGAGATCCCTTCCCAAAATCCAATTTCCGCCGGCTCCTTCATGTCCCTGGGAACATACGGCAACGGTGACTCCTGGGGGGAGGACGTGACGATCAACGGCTCCGTATTCGCGGGTCGCGCGATTATCGAGGGTGATACCGCTCTTTCCGGGCTTGCGACCCGCCGGGGTTCCCAGCTGTCCACAGGAACCACGATCGGAGGGAAGAGCTTCAACGGCAACCCCTTCACGCCGGGCGTCCGCGAGAACTTCCACCTCACGGAAGGTGATTTCTTCCCTATTTCACTCACTTCCGAAAGCGGCAAGGCGGCCTTCGTCCCCATCAACCGGGGAGCTGACTATTTCGACCGCTACGCACACAGCAACGAATCTTCAACGCTATCCCCGACGACATGGAACAATTATTCTGTGGGTGCGCTGCAATGCGCGATGACCCTGGACATCAGCCAATGCGTCAGTGCGAGCGATCAAACTCCGACGGAGATGCGTTTCACCTATATGAAGAATGGAAGCCGCCAGACGCTGACGCTGCCGCTCAACGGCGGGGTCTCCGCCAACCTGCCCGTGGGTTACATCCTTTCGGTGGGGGAAGACAACACCGCCTACTTCGATACACCCGTTGATGTTGCATACGGGGCGAATGGGTTCTTCTATTATAAGGACAACGTAAGCGGCCCGATCCTTTTCGATAACCAGACCTTCGGCGACCCCATCGTGGGATCCTACAAATACGGCTACTACAAGCCGATCTATCCCTTCGGGATCAAGAACCTTCCCAATGGCAAGATCTGCGTTTCGGTGTATCCAGAGCGGTTCGAGGATTTCATGATCCTCCTCGGCGCGGACGACCTCGGGGTGAACAACTCGATTGCGATCAATGTCGACTACGTGGGCAGCACCAACCTCACCAAGCCGATCATCCCCTGCACCGAGAATGACTATGGCGTGATCCTTCAGGAATGCGGTGATCTCACTTCATTCACCACGGGCTTCTCGCTTGTCACCAATCTCCGGCTCCACATCGGTGACGATTTCAATGTCGTCGAAACCACCCCTCCGACAGGCTACACGCCTCTGAGCGGTACGTTCTATCCCCCGTCTTCGCTGTTCACCCCCGAGAAACGCTATGGCGTCGATCTGGATCCCTTCGCTGTCGAACATTCGGGTCAGGTCGGATCACTCGCCAGCGATAGCGTGGCTGTCCCGGTTCACCCGCTCGATGCGACCGGAGTTTCCGGTAACTCGATGTCGGGAAGCAAGATCAAGATCAACCTTTCCGCAATCCAACATCCCGCCGAGCTGCCTCCGGTCGTCATGATGAACTGGCTCATCATGGTGGAAGAGAAGCGCAAGGAGTTCAACTAGTGTTCTCAAGACCTTTAAAATCCCCATCTGTCAGATTAAGGTTTTCAGGGCACTAGCCCGTTCGCGGAGAAAGGGGTGGTACACGAGGACGGGATCGAACCGCCGACCGACCCGGTGTAAACGGGTTGCTCTACCGCTGAGCTACTCGTGCGCTGCGGAGCGTAGGATTCCGGCTAGGAGGCCAATCATGCAAGCCATTTATTGCAAGTTCGGGCGAATTTTAGCTCGGAAGCGACCGGAAACAGCACCAAGTGGCCGTGGATCCGGGTGTGTAAGTGAAAGCTTTGTCCTTGAAGGAATATGGTTTCTTTGTTAGGAACTCCTACGTGAGCCAGCCCTCCAGTGCCCCTCAAGGGCAGCCGTCGGCGTCACTGCGATTCGTTTGTTCGGGTTGCAAGACTGCCCTTATCGTTCCCGATTCCAAAGAGAGCGTGAGCGGTCCTTGTCCGAAATGCGGTGCATGGATCGAGACGTCGCAATTCCAAATGCAGGATTCCCCTGCGAAATCCCTCAGCGGCAAGCTTCCGCAGCCGGGAGCCATGAGGAAGCGCAGCCATGGCGATGCCACCGGAGGCAGGGGGCGCGTGCGTGCCGATGGATACCTTGATCGTGAATACACAGAGCGCCGGGAATTGTTCGGGACGCTGCGGGTTCTCGCCGTCTCGCTGGCAGTATTGGCGGTGATCCTGTTTGTTACCCTCTATCTGCGCCAATGGATGGCTGGGTGACTCTGTAAGGTGCTATTATTGAGTGACTTGTGAAAAGGATAAATTCCCCCTTTTTGTGCAATAAGTCCTTGTTTCCCCATCGGAGATTTCAGACCCTGTCCCTGCCATATGTCAGAGATCCCCAACGAGCCTGAGCAAGCCCAAACAAAGGTAGGAACCGAGCAGGAATACAACGCCGGACAGATCGACAAGCTCGAAGGTCTTGATGCCGTCCGCAAGCGACCCGGGATGTACATCGGGGATCCCGATGAGCGCGGTCTGCATCACTGCGTATTCGAGGTTCTGGACAACTCCATCGATGAGCACCTCGCCGGATACTGCTCGAAGATCAAGGTCGCCATCCACGTCGACGGCTCCATCTCCGTCTCCGACAACGGCCGGGGCATCCCCGTCGATATGCACCCGAAATTCGGTATGCCAGCCGTCGAACTGGTGCTGACAAATCTTCACGCGGGCGGAAAATTCGGACAGGGCGCCTACAAATATTCCGGGGGCCTTCATGGGGTTGGCGCAAAATGCGTGAACGCCCTCTCGGACTGGTTCCGGGCGGACATCACCCGTGGCGGACATATCCACCGCATCGCCTTCGAGCGTGGCAAGACCACCGAGCCCCTTCACGTCGTCGGTGATACCGATCCGAAGAAAACCGGCACAGCGATCAGCTTCTTCCCGGATGCGACGATTTTTGTCGATACGATCACCTTCCAGTTTGATCGCCTCGCCACGCGTCTCCGCGAACTCGCTTTCCTCAACCCCGGCCTGACCATCGATCTCGAGGACGAGCGCCCGGAATCCGCGAAGAAGGCCTCATTTTTCTACAAGGACGGGATCGTCGAGTTCGTCGCGCAGCTTTGTGAAAACAAGAACGTCGTGCACGAGTCGCCCGTCGTCATCAACGGCAAGCGCCAGATCGATTACGACTACGACGGCAAGCAGACCAAGGAGGACGTTTTCGCCGATGTTGTTTTCCAGTACAACGATTCCTACCAGGATCAGATTCTCTGCTTCGCGAATAGCATCCCGAACGCCGACGGCGGCACCCACCTCACTGGCTTCCGCACCGCGCTCACCCGCGCGATCAATGCCTACGCGAAGGCCAACAAGATTCTCAAGGACAAGGATCCTTCGCTCTCCGGTGACGATGTCCGCGAAGGTCTCGTCTGTGTCATTTCGGTGAAGATGCCCAGCCCACGCTTCTCGTCTCAGACGAAAGGCAAGCTGGTCAACTCCGAGATCGAAGGCGTTGTTTCCTCCATCGTCTACGAAGGCCTGAATGGTTATTTCGAGGAAAACCCCGCGCTCGCTCGAAAGATCATCGAGAAATCGGTCAACGCCGCCCGCGCCCGCGAGGCTGCCCGCAAAGCACGCGAGACCGTCCGTAAATCCGCGCTCTCCGGCGGCGGCCTTCCAGGCAAGCTCGCCGATTGCTCCGAGCGCGATCCCGCGAAATCCGAACTCTATATTGTCGAAGGAGACTCCGCTGGTGGTTCTGCCAAACAAGGCCGCGACCGGCGGACACAGGCGATCCTGCCACTACGCGGAAAAGTTATCAACGTCGAGAAAGCCCGTCTCCACCGCGCCCTTCAGAACAAGGAAATCCAATCCATGATCACCGCCATCGGCGCGGGCATCGGGGAAGGGGATCAGGACGGCGCGTTCAATCTCGAAAAAGTCCGCTATCACAAGATCGTCATCATGACCGATGCCGATGTCGACGGCTCACACATCCGTACCTTGCTGTTGACGTTTTTCTGCCGCCACATGCCGGACTTGGTGAAAAAGGGCTATCTCTATATCGCCCAGCCGCCGCTCTATTTGGTCACCCGGAAAAAACGTTCCGAATACGTCCAGGACAACGACGAGCTCAACGCCATCCTCATCGAGCTCGGTGCCGGCGAAGTTACGCTCCGCACGTTCGACAAATCCCGCGAGTTTCCTGCTGAAGAGCTGAAAACCATTTTGGAAAACCTCTCGTCCCTGTCCCGTTTCCAGCGAGCGATCGAGGGCAACGGCGGCAGTTTCCAGGAATACCTCGAAGCACGCCGCGAAGACGGCCGTCTTCCGCAATACATGGTTCGCGTCCGCGAGGGCAACGTCGAGTCCATCCTCTACTTCGCCGACGAGGCTGCCCTGTCGACCTATGCCGCTGAGAATCGCGATCTCAGCCTTTTCGATGAACAGCTCACCGACGAAGAACTCGCCGAAGTCACCGGCCCGTCGCGCCGCGCCGTTCTCCACGAACTCCACGAGTCCATCGCGATCGCGAAACTCTTCTCGCGACTCGAGGAACTCGGTATCGACACGAAGAGCTTCTACTCGATGGATACACCGATTTTCGAACTCGTCGAAGGCGAGGGCGACAAGACAACCGCCACGCCGATCTTCGTCGTTTCCGAAATCCTCTCCAAGGTTCTCGAAATTTCCGCCAAAGGCGTTCAGATCAAGCGATTCAAAGGACTCGGTGAAATGAACGCCAAGCAGCTTTTCGCCACCACCATGGATCCGGAAACCCGCCAGTTCCTCCGCGTCCGCCTCGACGAGGACAACGCCGTGGAAGCCGACAGGATGTTCGATATCCTCATGGGCGACGTAGTCGAGCCCCGCAAGCGCTTCATCGAGGACAACGCCCTCAACGTCCGCAACTTGGACGTGTAACACGTCCGTCATGAGCCAGTAGACATGAGTTGATGAGTAAATCCCTGAACGAACTTGAAATCTATCGCGAAGCTATGCGCCTCGGCGAGATCGTCTGGAACTGCGTCGTCAAATGGGATTGTCTCGGTAAAGACACGGTCGGAAAACAGTTTATTCGATCCGCCGACTCGATAGCCGCCAACATCACAGAAGGCCACGGGCGCTATCACTTCAAAGAAAATCAAAATTTCTGCTACTATTCTCGAGGGTCACTGGTTGAAACACAAACATGGCTTGAAAAAGCAGCCCAAAGAAACCTAGTCGAAAGGGAAATAGCCCGCCAAATCTACAAGGACCTCGAAACCCTGAAAAAGCGTCTCAACGCTTATATCAAATCAATCGGCCCGAAGTCGGAAACCTCCTGACCCCTGCCCCCTGCCCCCTGACTAATAAACTTCATTTATGTCCATAGATTCCATCAAGCCCATCAACGTCGCCGACGAACTCTCCCATTCGTTCCTCGAGTATTCGATGTCGGTCATCATCTCGCGTGCTCTTCCCGATGTCCGCGACGGCCTGAAACCCTCCCAACGTCGGGTTCTCTACGCAATGCGCCAACTCGGCGTGACCCCTTCGAAATCGCATGTGAAATGCGCCAAGATCGTCGGTGAGACGATGGGTAACTACCACCCGCACGGCGATTCCTCGATTTACTCCACTTTGGTCAACATGGGGCAGCCATGGTCGATGCGTGAACTCATTGTCGATGGCCAGGGAAACTTCGGTTCCGTGGAAGGCGACGCCGCGGCATCCATGCGTTACACCGAGGCGCGGCTCCATCCGCTCGGAATGGCGATGATGGACGACCTCGACAAGGACACGGTCGATTTCGTTCCGAACTACGACGGCACTTTGAAGGAGCCATCCGTCATGCCTTCCGCGTTCCCGAACTTCCTGGTAAACGGCGGCACCGGCATCGCCGTCGGGATGGCGACCAACCTCGCCCCGCACAACCTCGGCGAAGTCATCGATGGCATCTGCGCGATGATCAACGATCCGAACATCGACCTCCCCGGTTTGATGGAACACATCAAGGGGCCGGATTTCCCAGTCGCTTGCGAGGTGCGCGGTATCCGTGGCATCGAGGATTATTTCCGCACTGGTCGCGGCTCCATGCGTCTTCGTGGCAAACTTGAGATCGAGGAAAACGAGAACGGAAAATCGATGATCATCATCCGCGAGGTTCCCTACGGAGTGAACCGCGCCACGCTCCAGACCCGCATCGCGGAGCTGGTGAACGAAAAAACCCTCGGCGGTATTTCCGGGATGCGCGACCTCTCCGATGAGGAAACTCGCATCGAGATCGAGCTGAAGCGCGACGCCCGCCCGCAGGTCGTCGTGAATCAGCTATTCAAGCTTACCGCCCTTGAAACATCGTTCAGCGTCAACATGTTGGCGATCCACGAGAAGCGCCCGAAGCAGCTTTCACTCAAGGAAGCGATCGATTGCTACATCGAGCACCGCCGCGATGTGGTCATCCGCCGCACCCGTTACCTACTCGGAAAAGCCGAGGAACGCGCCGAGCTTCTAGAGGCCTACCTTCTCGCGCTCGGCCACATCGACGATTTCATCAAGATCATCCGCGATTCCAAGAACCGTGACGAAGCCCGCAGTCGCCTCGCCGCCTACGAGTTTTCCACAGCTACTGCCGAGGGTCTCGGCATACTGCTGCGCTCCCAAGCCGCTGTGCAGGGAGATAAATACGTTTTCTCGGAGCGCCAGGTGAATGCGATTCTCGAGCTTCGCCTCTACCAGCTTACCGGCATGGAGCGCGACAAGGTCAAAGGCGAATACGACGCCATCCTGGTCGAGATCACGGACTATCTCGATATCCTCGCCCGCGAGGAGCGCGTCCTCACGATCATCAAGGACGAGCTCATGGCGATCAAAGCCAAGTATGCCTCTCCGCGGAAGTGCCCGATCGTCGCTGAAGTCGGCGAAGTAGCCATGGAAGACCTCATCGCAAACGACGCGATGATTGTCACTCTCTCGCATCGCGGCTACATCAAGCGCACCCCGGCCACCGAATACCGCCTCCAAGGACGCGGTGGGAAAGGTCTCAAAGGCATGGAGACCAAGGCGACCGCCAAGGATGTTAAAAACGATTTCGTCGAGCATCTCTTCTCCGTCCAAGCTCACGATTACCTGCTGTTCTTTACAAATACCGGACGCCTTTACGTCGAACGTGTTTACGAACTTCCCGAGGGTTCCCGCACGTCCGTTGGCCGCAGCATTAAGAATGTGCTCGATCTCCAACCGGAGGAAAGCATCGCCGCGATGCTCCGCCTTGAGCGTGCCGTCGATGATGATGGCAACGACATCACCTTCCGTGAGGACGCGGGCTATGTCTTTTTCGCCACCCGCTCGGGCAAGGTGAAGAAAACCGCTCTCAACGAATTCCGCAACTACCGCAAGGCAGGAACGATTGCTATCATTCTTGAGGAAGGAAACGAACTCATCGGTAGCGCCCTGACAGCCGGCGATGAGGACATCATTCTCGTTACCCATGAGGGGATCAGCCTTCGTTTCTCCGAGCAGGACACCCGTCCGCTCGGCCGCTCCTCACAGGGAGTCATGGGCATCCGTCCGGTCGAAGGCGATTACGTCGTCGGTCTCGCGAAAGTCACCGATGATTGCACCCTGCTCGTCGCCTCTGAAAACGGCTTGGGCAAACGCACGGCCTTCGAGGAATACCGCAAGCAATCACGCGGTGGCAAAGGCATCATCACCATGAAGGTTACAGAAAAGACCGGCCCCTTGGTCGGAGCACTCGCTGTCACCGAAGAGCACGAACTCATGCTCATGACCTCCACCGGGCAGTCCATCAGGATCCGCGTGAACGAAGTCCGCACCACGGGCAGGAATGCCCAGGGAGTGAAACTCCTCAGCCTGAAAGCCAAGGAGAAACTTCAGGATATCTCTCTTGTGATTCCCGACGGCGAGGATGCGGAAGGCGAGGCGGAAGGCGAGGTGGAAGAGGGGGCGCAAACTGATGCTACGGTCGAAACCGAGACGCCGCCAGCCGCCGAATAGGCTTATCCGCCCGATTAATCGGGCTTAGATTATTTCTTCATCCGCTGCGAGAAGCGCTTGATGTAGTCTTGGTTGCCAGCCTTCATGGCCTTGTCTTTTGCCCAGTCCTTGGGCAGCAGGCCGAGGAGATCGAGGCGACGGAGGGTGTTGAGGAGATGGAGCAGGGATGAGGAATTCGTTTCAGATGCGACATTTGCGATGAGTGCTTTCGTAGCGATATCCTTCTTTCCCCATTGGTAAAGAGCCTCTGCTGCGGTGGTTCGGATGACTGGACTGGAGTCCTTGAGAAGGAGCGCGACATCACCGGCTTCAGAAGCTGCTTTTTTACCAAGAGCCAGCATGCCGGTTACTGCCCAATAGCGTTTCACAGGATTGGCAGACGTGAGGGCTTTCTTCAAAGTGGGTAGGTTCGCTTCATCCATTGATGTGGCTTCGAAAGCGAGATCGATGATTTCGTGGAATTCAAATTCACTGCTTTGGACGGAATCGGTGATTGTCGAGTTGCCGGCGAGCTTGTCGAACATCGGTTCGGGGACGAGACCGGTGTCCCTGACCTCCTTCATAGTTTCCTTGAGGCGAGCACGGAGGGTTATGAGTTTCTTCGCGTGGGCGGGATCTGCGGCGAGGTTATTGATTTCCCATGGGTCGGCGGCAAGGTCGTAGAGTTGTTCGGAAATCAGCGGCGGCTCCCATTGGGCTTTGTGAACCCCGGTCAGCTTGCCGGCCTCCCAAGCCTTCTTGTATGCGACCCAACCGGGTTGGCCGAACTGGTAGAAGGAGTAGGGAGCGAGCGGAAGATGCGGGTTGAAGTTGCGGATGTATTTCCATTTCCCGTCGGTCAGGCCGCGGCGCATTCCGTAGAGTTCGTCGAAGCGATCGGCGAAAAGAAACTCCATTTCATCTGCGGCGGGTTCCTTGCGTTTGGCTCCGAGAAGCGCGCGGCCCTGCATCTGTTGCGGGGTGTCGATTCCGGCGATGGAAAGGAAGGTCGGCGACATGTCGATGAAGGCGACAGGTTCGTCAACGCGATCGCCGGGCTTGAACGGTGAGAGGGCGTTGAGACTTTCCGGGACACGGATGATAAAAGGAATTTTGACGCCTGTTTCTTCGAGATAGCGTTTTCCGCGTGGTAGCACGCCGCCGTGATCCGAGGTGTAGAAAACGATGGTGTTATCCGCGAGGCCGGCTTTTTCAAGATCGTCGAGAATTTTGCCAACCTGGTCATCCATTTGGGTGATGCGGTCGTGATAGCGGGCGTAGTCCTTGCGGATTTCCGGGAGATCGGGGAGGTAGGGTGGGAGATCGATTTCTGCCGGCTTGAGTCGCTTCGGTTCGGCAGCTCCTTTTTTGAAAAGTGAACTTTCGTGGCAAACCCCGAGGTTGAAGATAGCGAAGAAGGGCTTTCCTTTCGGGCGGTTCTTGTAGTGCGCCTTGCCGGAGGATTCGTCCCAGTAGGAACCGTCGTTACCTTCGAAATTGTAATCCGTTTTCGAGGCGTTGGTGCAGTAGTAACCGGCGGCGCGGAGGTACTCGACGTTAGGACGATATATGTTAGGGATCCTGCGGCGGGAGCGCATGTGCTGAGTGCCTAGCGTCGGGGAGTAGGCGCCGGTCAGGATGGTCGCGCGGGCGACGGCGCAGACCGGGGCGTTCGAGTAGGCGTGTTCGAAAAGGACACCCTCTTTCGCAAGTTGGTCGATGCGCGGGGTCTGTGCCTGTTCGTTGCCATAACAGCCGATCCAGTGGGAGAATTATCCTCGCTGACGATCCAGACGATGTTGGGCTTTTCCTGTGCGAAGAGCGGAACCATGAGGGCGAGAAGCAAAAGAAGGGTTTTCATAGTTCCGGTGCGTGATCGAACCGTTGCCGGAGGACAGCGCAGGTTTGAAGTTACCTACGTTGCCAGTTGGGCTCAGCAATCCCAGAAAAATGAACTGGCGGCACGGCGGCGGGGACTCACTCCTCCGCCTTGATCTCGATCCTAGGGAAGACCGGGGAGGGCTTTACGATCTCGTGGCCGTCGGGGATGAGTCCCCATTTCAGGTCCTCGAGTTTCAGTTCGGTGAGCTTCGGGAGTTTGACTTGGTCGGCGAGTTTCGCGGCGGCATCGGGGAGCACGGGGGAGAGCAGGACGGCGCAGTGGGCGACGGATTCCGCGAGGTGGTGGAGGACGGTGGCGAGGCGACCTTTACTCTCTAGGTTTTTGTTCAACTCCCATGGTTTCAAGCGGTCAACGTATTGGTTGCAGTGGACGACGTGGCGGTTGATGGCTTCGAGAGCCATGGAGACCTCGTGGTTGTCCATCGCCTTGCGGTAGGCGGCGGTGTTGTCGATCAGCGATTGCTGGAGGGCGGTGTCGTCGGGAGTGAGCGGGCCGCCGGGGGAGATGACGCCTTCGGTGTAACGCACGCTCATGTTGAGGGCGCGGTTGCAGAGGTTGCCGAGTTCGTTGGCGAGTTCGGTGTTGAAGAGCATGACGAGGCGCTCGACATCGAAGTTCGAGTCCTTTCCGGTGTGGATATCGCGGACGAGGTAGTAGCGGAGGGCGTCCACCCCGAAGGTGTCGGCGAGCTCCATGGGATCGACGATGTTACCGAGGGACTTGGACATTTTCTCGCCGCTGCGGTTCCACCAACCGTGGACGAGGAGCTGCGGCATTTTTTCATCGGTGAAACCGATGGCGTGTAGCATGGCGAGCCAGTAGATGCCGTGTGCGGGGACGAGGATATCCTTGCCGATGATGTGGACTGGGCGGTTCGTCCAGATGCTTTCGAATTCGGGGAGGGTGGGATCCGGGCTGTAGCCGATGAAGGAGATGTAGTTGATCAGTGCGTCGAACCAGACGTAGGTGACGAAATCATCATCGAAGGGCAGGGCTATGCCCCAGGTGAGGCGATCCTTCGGGCGGGAGATGCAGAGATCTGCGCCGGTGTTTTTTTCGAGGGCGTTGACAAGCTCCGCTTTGCGGAAGGCGGGGAGGATGGTGTCGTCGGATTTCTCCAAGAAATCGCGCAGCCACGGGGTGTGCTCCGAGAGCTTGAAGTAATAGTTCTCCTCTTCGATCTCGGTGACCTCGCCCCATTCAGCTCCAAATTCGCCGGCTTCGTTGCGGTCGCGGTCGGTGAGGAACTGCTCCTGACGGACGGAGTAGAAGCCTTTGTAGGATTTCTTGTAGATCTGGTCGCGGGCATGGAGATCCGTGAGAATGGCGCTGACGCAGGTCTTGTGGCGCGGATCGACGGTCTCGGCCCAGCCATCGTATTCGACGCCGATTTTTTCCCAGAGGGAGGAGAAACGTGCGGTGACGGTTGCCACGTATTCGGCGGGGGAAACGCCTTCTTTTTCAGCGGTCTGCTGGACTTTCTGTCCATGCTGATCGACGCCGGTGAGGAAATACACCTCTTCACCGGCGAGGCGGTGGTAGCGGGCGATGACGTCTGCGAGGACTTTTTCGTAGGCGTGACCGATGTGCGGAGAGCCGTTGGTGTAGTCGATGGCGGTGGTGAGGAAAAACATAAATATTAAATTTCAAAACTCAAGGAAGAGTCTGTGGTGCGGGGCGGGTAGGTGATGGCGACTCTTCACCTTTAACGGACTACTTTTCCGCCGAGGGAGAGGATGCGGGAGTTGGCTTTGGCTGCTTCGGCGTTGGGGATGTCGCCGAGGCGGACGTAGATCTGGGAGAGGGCGGTCCAGGCGAGGAGGTCGTTGGGCTGGAGGGAGGTAGCCTGGAGGGAGGCACCGAGGGCGTCCTTGAGCTTGTCGGTTTTCAAGAGTGCCATGGAGAGGGCGTGCCAGGAATCGAAGTGGGTGGGATCCAATTCCGTGCATTTCCGGTAGAGGACGGCGGATTCCTCGAGCTCGCCGAGGGCGAGATGGCCGGAGGCGTCGTCGAAAAGGGATTGGAGGGCTGCGCTCAATAACTCAAAGTTCAAAATTCAACTTCCAAGGAAGATGGGTGGGGCGGGCGCGGATGGGGAGCGGTGCGCGAGGAAGCGGCTTGAAAAGCCGCGCTCCATATTACTGGGCGAAGAGAGGCTGGACGTCGGCGGCTTCGTTGCGTGTGTTGAGCCACGAGGTGAAGGCCGAGATCTTGTTCGATTCGGTGGCTTGGCTGACCTGTGCATCCACGGTAGTGGCGGTGGCATCGCTTTTCACGACCTCGCGGGTTCCGACGTGGACGATAAACGCGCGATCCGATTCGATGACGGGCTCGGCGAGGCTGCCGGGATCCGTGTATTTGGAGTCGTTGAAGAGAGTGGAAGGAACCTTGGTGGTGTCGCCCTGGTAGCCGGCGGTGACTTCCGGGAGGCTGATCGCCTCGTTGGTGATTCCTGCGGCAGTGGCGGCTTCGGCGAAGGTTTTGCCTTCGGCGAGGGAGGCCTTGATTTTTTCCGCAGCCTCGTCGGCGGCTTTTTTGAGTGCGGCGGCGGCCAGCTCAGCAATCAGGCGGGCGCGTGCATCGGCGCGTGCTTCGTCGTAGGTCTGGACACGAGATTCCTCTGTTTCGTCGAGGCGGGCGAGGAGCCATTCGTTGTCCCCGATGGCGATTGCAGGGGAGATCTTGGAGAATGGATCCGAAGTCACATTCATGCGGAATAGTTCGTCGGATGCGGTGCCCTGCGAGCTGGAGGAGCGAAGCGTAGCCTTGAGGTCGTCGGGGGCTTGGTTAGCTGCGAAAAGTTCCGTCACCTTGAGATCCCATTCGTCCTCTGTGGCAAGATCGTCGAAGCTGATGTTCTCCTTGGACTCCAGATTGTAGAGGAAATCATCGACCTTCGCGTCAGTCTCGAGCTGAGCCTTGCGGCGGGCTTGGGCGATTTTCGCTGTGCGGGCTGCCTTTTTCGCTTCGTTCTCTGCGATCGCCTCGTCGGTGGCGTCCGCGGCGAGTGCCGGAATCTCCGCCAGCTCTTCGGGGAAAGTCGGCTTGGCGATGACGTAGGAGAACCTGCGTTTCTCCGGTGTGCGGAAGGCGTCGCGCACGGTTTCCCAATAGGTTTTGATCTCCTCCTCGGAAGGGTCGATTTTCTCCTCGATTGGGTCGATGTCGATGCGGGTGACGTTGATGCTGATGCGCTGCGAGTCGAGGGCGATGCGTTTCGCGACAAGCTCGCGGTTGGTGGTGAGGCCGGAGCCGAGGATTTCGGCGAGCTTGCGCTGGGCGATGACATCCGACGCCAGTTCCCGGACATCGGCTTCCGTGAGGCCGAGGCGGCCGATGCCTTTCTCGATAAAGTTCCGGTATTTCTCCTGGGAGAAAGCGCCGTCGGGGCCGGTGAAGGCACGCAATTGGCGGATGAAGGAATCAATTTCCTCTTCGCCCGGGTACAGGCCGAATTCTTCCTTGGCGGAGCGAAGTAGGATGCGGTTGGTGAAAAAGTTCAGTGTGGCCTCACTTTGGTCGCGGGCGTTGCCGGCGAGTGTGAAGAGGAAGGAGTAGAGCTGGAAATCCCCGCCCTGGGCGAGCGATTGTGTGAGCTGGTAGGCAGAGTCGCCGAGGTTGACGAACTCCTTGTCGGTGTAGGTCCGCCCGGAGATCTTGACATAAGGGGCACCGCCTTGGGATGTGCGCATGCTGCTGGTGTCCATGAAAAGGAATCCGATGAGGACGAGGACGAAGAGGACAATGATGAGTCCGGTGTATTTGCGAAGGTTTTCGATCATGGGTCGGTGGCTGGGCGGGGGATTAAAGGGGGAAAACGTGGGATTTCAAACTCTAAACTTTGTAAAGAAGAGGGATTGAAGAAGAGGGGGTATTGTAGAGAAGGGGGTAAGGGGGGAATTGAATTCGGATCATTCGTTCTCCCCCTCCCCCGATCCCTCCCTCACCCCCTCCTCGACAGCCTCCCAGATGAGGTGGGGGCTGGGCGGGGTGTGGCCGGGGTCGTGTTTCTTGCCGAGGCGGGTGAGAGTGTTGGAAATGGGGGTGGTTTCCGGGTTGCTGGTGAGGTTCAGGATGATGAGCGCCTCGCCCTCGCCATTTAGAAAAATCGTGCTCTTGCCGTCGTCGTGGACATCGGACTCGAAAGGGATAACCCATGCGTGGGCTTGGATATCCTTCCCGGGAAGGATGATTTCCCGGCGGTTGATGATATCCACGGGATTTTTGGAAACGAATCGGGCGTTGAAGGAGACGGCTCCTGGTTGGTCCGAGATAACGTGGAGCAGGATGCAATCCGCCGTGGCGCTTGCGAGTATGGTGCGAGTGATGGTGGTTTTGCCGAGGCGGTAGGTGGATGTGATGGCTGCGCCCTCGGGCTTGGAGGCCTTGAATCCCTGGGCCTTCTCATGCCGGTTTTTCCAATCGACACGAAAAACGACAGACTTGTCGGAGCCTTTGACTTTTGTTGTGAGGGTAGTGACCTCTTCTGTTTGGACGATTTTGCAGGTAAGGCGGGGGGTGGAGAGGGTTTCTGCAGATGCCACCCCCAAAAGCAGGAGGAGAATTGCGGATAGGGGTGGTCCGAGCCGGGCTTTCATGAGGGGGGGAAGATGAAACATGGAGCATCGAACGTCCAACATCGAACGCCGAATAGCTGGTGCTGCGACGCAGTGCTTGCGGTGTGGGGCGATCACGGGGATGCTGCGAGCATGAATTTACGGTGGCTTAACGCTTTGTTGTGGGGGAATTCCGTGGCGCTTGCGTGGATGTGGGGGTTGGGTTTGTTTTTTAGCGTCCAGATCTCCTTCATGTTCGGGATGCAGGGCTTGCTGATGTTTGCCGTCCCGAACGCTCTCGGCCTGATGCTCTTCGGCTGGCTGACACAGATCGTGGCGAAGCGCCATCCAGGAGGCCATGAGTCGCTGGCGCAGTTTTTCGACAGCTTTGCAAAACCCTTCCGGCTGATCTTCTACATCTACCAGATCGTCGCGCTTTCGCTGACGGTATTTGCGCTGGTGAAATACCTGTTCGTGCCGCTGCTCGGGACGATTGATGGATTCGATGGGAAAGCAGTGATTGCGCTGTCGGTGACGATGTCGGTCTTCGTGCTGTTGGCGGTTGGTTGTCTTTTCGGGGAAGAGTTCGGCATCCGGAAAATCAAGGCCGGGCATGCGCTGCTGGGCGGGTTGCTCTTCCTCTGCATCGTTACCGTGCTGCTTTCCCTGAGTCCGGCGGGCGTGGGTCAGGGCTTCAGCGGGCTGGGGATGGAAAACGGCTACACGTCGAACCGTTTCTGGGGGCTCGCGGTGCCGCTGATTGTTGGGTTGCTCGTCGGTCCTTGGCTGGATCTGCAACATTGGCAGCGTGCGATCCAAATCCACCGCGAGGGCACGTCGATCCGCCTCAGCTACATATTCGGCGGGATCATCTTTTTTCTGCTGCTGCTGTTCCACGGCCATCTGGCGATGTGGGTGATGGGGAATGCGAAGGGGAGCTTCGAGGTCGCCGCATCCGGGCTCGACGATCTCGTCTATGGCCACAACATCATCGTGCAGTATTTCTCCAACGGATTTACGGGGAACTCACTGATTCCGGCGGCCTACTTCGGCTTCCTTGTGATCTGTGTGCTGACGACGCTCGACAGCGGCTACGTCTCGCTCAAGTGGTTCCTCGAAAAGAACGTGGAGAAAAGCGATAACATGCTGATCTCCATCATCCCGAAGCAGATCATCGCCTCGCCGATCCCGACGTTTTTCATCGTGGCGCTGATCACCCTAGGCGGGTATTTCGCGGAGTTCGAGCTGGAGTATTTTATGGTGTTCTACGCCTCGTTTTTTGTGGGCTACGCGGCGCTGGCGATCGCCCGCTGCTTTGTCCCGAACTCGCAGCAACCTCTTCCGCAGATCCGCATGTTCTCGATGGCCTGCCTGTGCCTGGTCATTTTCGCCTTCGGCTACATGGTTGATCAGAACGTGCTCATGTATGTCGGCTCGCTCCTCCCGCTGGCCTACGTGGTATGGCTGGTGACCACTACCGATCTACTTCGTCTCGTCACGGAGAAGGCGGATCAGATGATACACGCCGCTGCGGAGATCCCGGCGATCAAGGCCATTGCGAAACAGGAACAGCCGACGCCCGCCCAAGTAGTCGCCCCAGATTCCGCAGGCAGCCACGACCTGATGGGGCACTTCGAGGGAAAATGGTTCGTCTATTCCATGGTGGCGACCTACCAGGACACGAACTCCGTCGGCAACGTCTACTTCGGCATGTATCCGCTCTATGTCGGGAAAACCCGCGAATTATTCTTCAATGCGACCATGCCGGATTTCAATCTGAAGACGACGAAGTTCTTAATCCTGACCCGCTCCTTCGAGCACAAGTTCGTCCGCGAGACCCGTGAGTTCGACACGATCACGGTGAAGATCAAGGTCGCCAAGGCGGATCGGAAATTCTGCACCCTGGAGCATCAGATCTTCGGCTCCGAAGGGCAGCTTCTCGGAAAGGGAAAGCAAAGCCTGCTGTTTGTTTCCTCGAAGGACTACGGCCTGCTGGATATCCCGCCGGAGGTCTACACGGCGTTCATGAAATATTTGTGACGCTGAAAAAGATAGCCGGCCACAGGCACGGTTCTCCATTAGGGTTGCAAGCTCCGCATGCTCCGCCAGAATCCCGGGTATGGAACATCATGTTTATTTCTGGCTGAAGGATGAATACAGGAACGATGTCGGCCGTGCACGGATGGAAGCGGCGCTCAACGAGTTGGTGAAATCAACGAACGTCTCCAAGGCGCATTGGGGGACACCCGCGCCTACCGATGAACGCCCGGTTACCGATCACTCCTGGGATTACGGGATTTCCTTCCACTTCGATACGATGGAGGCTCACGAGAAATACCAGAAGGCTGATCCCGTCCACGACGCTTACTCCGGCGGCCACAAAGAGATGTGGGCAAAGGTAATGGTAATGGATCTTGCGTGATTTTTCTCTGGCCTGATCCGGGCGGGAAGTATGGAAAGCCGTCCTTCCAGGCGGCAGCACAACCCGGGCACCCATAAATCTCAGCTTGCCCCCTCGCCGCAGGCGGCCTTGGGGAAAGCTACAGCAGGCCAGGGAGGTTGAGCCTCATTCTCCGTTATTCCAGCGTCTCGCCGCGCAGGGAGAATACCTTGCGGACGGTATTCTCGATCAGGTTATTCGGGCAGGACGCACCGGCAGTGAGACCGATGATGACGTGCTCCTTGCCGGAGAAAACACCCGCGTAGTCCGAGGTTGTCTCGCGTTCGTGGTGCAGATCGTAGTGGACGATTTGCTCCAATGATTTGATTTGCGAGGCGTCGCGAATGAAAAAAGTTGGGAGTTCCTTTTCGCCGATTTCGACGAGGTGGGCGGTGTTCGATGAGTTGTATCCGCCGACCACCAACAGCATGTCCATATTCGTCTTCAGCATCTCGAAAAGCGCGTCCTGGCGCTCTTGGGTGGCGCCGCAGATGGTGTCGAAGACGGAGAAATTTTCCGAAGAGTCATCACGCTCGCTGATGGCTTTCGCTAGGCGGTTCTGGATTTCCTGCGTTTCGCTTTTGAGCATGGTCGTCTGGTTTGCGACACCGATTCTTGTTAGGTGGATATCGGGATCGAAGCCCACTTCGTAAGACCCCTTGAAGCGTTTCAGTAAAGCATCCTTGTCGCCGCCGTTGCGGATAAAATCACAGACGTAATCCGTGTCATCGAGGGTGAGAATGATAAGGTAATGGCCTTGTCTGTCCTCGCCGAGCGCGCGCGAGGCGGTGGCTCGGGTTTCCTCGTGGTTCTCCTTTCCGTGGATAATGGAGGTGATGCCATCCTTTGCGTAGCCGCGCACGCGCCGCCAGACTTTCATCACATCTCCGCAGGTGGTATCGACCGTGTAGCAGCCGCGCTCCTCGATCTTCTCCATGAAAGAAGTAGGGGCACCGAATGCCGGGACGATGACCACGTCCTCGGGCTGGAGGTCGTCGTAGGTGGCGTCGATTTTCTTCCACGGTAGGGAAACGATACCCATCTCCCGGAGATGTGTGTTCACATCCGGGTTGTGGATGATTTCGCCGATCAAGAAGATCCGGTTCTCGGGAAACACTTTCCGGGAGGCGTAGGCGAGATCGATGGCGCGTTCGACCCCGTAGCAGAAGCCGAAGTCCTGGGCGAGGAGGAGGGTGGTTTTGCCGCGCGAAATCTTGCCGCCCTGATCCTTGATCTTCTCGACGAGGGAGGACTGGTAATGGACGGCGACCTCCGCGGAGACGAGCTCCATCACATCCGGACGGCGGACGTTCACGCGGGGGCGTTTTTTTGCGGGAGCGGTCATGGGTTTAAGAGACACCAGAAACCAGAGGCCGGAAACCGGAAAATGCGCAGGTGTCCCAAGCGGCAGTCTGCTGTTATTTCTTCAGCGATGAAAAGCGGCGAGAGTATCGTCCTTGGCAAGGCCGGACTCAAAGGATGCGACCGCCTTGTCGAGTGCCGCTCCGGAGCGATTGGAGGCAGCCTCGATGATATCGATTTGGAGCGCGAGCGGCTGGATTGTGAGAGCCGTCATCATTCAGTCGCCCCTGCCTTTTTGCACCCCTTGAATGGCAGCGCCAGCAGCAGGTAAATCGCAAGCGCGAGCAGCTGCATCACGAACAGGTAGATCGGCCATGGGCCGAGGTGGTCGATGAGGGAGGGGTTGTCCGGCGGGCGGGAGGCGAAGGCAAAATTGGTTTTCAGTAAGGTGTTCACCAGCAGCGCGAAGCCCTGGTAGACGACCGAGATTCCGAATACCTTGAGCGGCGTTTTCCACCACGGCATCTTCGGTTTCCACTTCAGGACGAGGGGGATGTAGAGTGCCGCAGCGACGATAGCGAAGTGCTGGACGAAGAACTGGATGAAGGGCAGGTGGGGTGGGCCGATGGTGATGGCCGGTGTGACGAGTGCTTGGAATGTAGCGCCGAGCCCCCAGAAATACGTGAGCGTGAGCAGAGTCGGTCTGCGCGTGAAGAGCGCGAATCCGGCGATGATGGCGGCGAGGTCGCAGAGGTGCAGGGGCAGGACGTTGTCGAGCGCACGCGGATATTCGCGCCATGCGAAGAGTGCCAGCGGGTAGGAGCTGAGATTGAGGAAGGCGAGTAGGGCGGTTGCGATGCGTTGGTTGCCATCCGATCGCCTTGCGAAAAGGATCAATGCCGCGATGAGCGCGAAACCTACGGCGAGGGTGACGTAGTGGGCGGAAGTGAAGGGGTGGAAATGCATGGAAGTGAAAAGTGCCGAGTGATCAGTGATCAGTGGGAGAGGGCCGATTTTAATCGGCCGGGAATGTTACGTTCTTAGTTGGATCAGAAAGTATTTCCCGGTTTTCTTCGAGCCTCTTTTCTCGATCAGTCCGGCTTCCAGAAGAGGGTTGAGCACGTTCATCGCTCCCTGTTTCGAGAGCGAAAGTAGATCCCAGATTTCGGTGGGAGCCAGCGATCCGTGATCTCGGAGGAGGAGGAGGAGTTTTTCCTGCTGCGGTGTGAGGGTCAGCCTGGGCACGCCTTTGCTTTGGAATTCTCGGATGCGGAGCCATACCCGTTCCAGGGTCTGGTGGAGTCCTCTCGCGCAGTATTCCAACCATTCGGAAAGGTCTTCCCCGCCGCGCCGCACCTGATCAAGCGCCGCGTAGTAGCCGAGCCTGTCCTCCCAGTAGTATTCGTCGACCGAAAAGATGTGGTGGGTGTCGAAGCCGCGCCGGTAAAGCTCCCATAGCGAGAGGGCGCGTCCGGTGCGGCCGTTGCCATCGGCGAATGGGTGGATGTCCTCGAAGCGGTAGTGCAGAATCGCCGAACTCAGGATGGGGGAAATTTTCGGGGCTTCGTCATTCCACCAGGTAAGTAACTCGAACATCAGCGGTGAAACATCGGCAGGGTTGGGAGGAAGATGATCCCCGACCCGCACGCCGATGGTGCGATAGCTCCCTGCTTGTCCCTGATCCATCACCTCGCCGGCGAGGATCCTGTGGAGATCGAAGAGGTGTTCGTGACGGATTTTTTTTAGAAACGAATTTTTTTCCACATAACGCAGGCCGGCGAAATAGTTCGTCACTTCGCGGGTGGAGCGGGGATCGGAGGCGGCAAGCTCAAGGCCCTCCTCAAGAGCGCGCACTTGGGCGAGGCTGAGTGGATTTCCCTCGATGGCAGTGGAGGCGTGAACGTTTCTCGTGCGGGTGTCTTTCTGAAGCGCGGGAATCCATTGCAGGTCGATGGACGCACCCTGGATCCGCTCGCGCAGCGAGGCGATCTCCTCCACGTGGGAGAGAAGACTGGAGCTGATTGAGAAAACGGGTTGGTAGCTCATCGCGTGATGAGTAAAGTTTAAGTCAATCTATGGGTCAAGTAGATAAGTCAATTGTGAGTCAACTTTGCAGTTCAAGCGGCATTATGCCCGGATCTCGGCGGTGGCGGGGATTTGGGAGAAAATCTGTTTTGCGATGGATTGGATCTGTTCGTCGGTGACCTTGAGGAGGTTTTCGCGGGCTTCCTGGGGGGAGGGGATGTGGTTGTGGAAAAGCAGGCCTTCACCGGCCCAGGCGGCGTGGGCGGCGGTGGATTCGAAGGCGAGCTTGGATTGGGCAATGGCGAGGCGCTTGGCGCGTTCGAGTTCCCCCGGGCGCGGGCCGTTGGCGGCGAGGTCTTCGGTTTCTTTGAAAATGGTTTCGAGGGATTCGTCGCGGGAATCGGGATCGAGGCCGGCGATGATGTGGAGGGCTCCGGTTTCGTGAAAAAGAGAGGTTTCGCTGCCGACCTGGTAGCAGAGGCCGCGCTCTTCGCGGAGCTCGTTGAAGAGCCGGGAGGAGGAGGATTCGCCGAGGACGAGGGAGAGCAGGCGCAGGGCGTGACGCTCTTCCGCATGGCGTCCGGGGGTGTGCCAGGCGAGCGCGAGTTGGAGCTGGTCGGTGGGGCGGGTGTCGATGATTTCGCGCGAGGGGGATGGGGAATAGCCGAGGCGGAGTGGGGGCTTCTTGAATTTTTTCGGCAGCAGGGGGAGGAGGGTTTCGAGGATTTTATCGGCGGTCATCGGCCCGGCGGTGGCGATGACGAGGTCTTTACGGAAGTGGTGATGCTTGGTGAAATTTTTCAGTCCGGAGCGGGTGATCTTTTCGATCGATTCGAGTGAGCCGGAAATGGATTGGCCGAGGGGGTGTTCCGGCCAGAGGGCGGAGGCGAGCAGGTCGTTGATATGATCCGAGGGGTTTTCCCGGATCATAGTGATTTCCTCGCCGATGACGTCGCGCTCGAGGTCGATCTCATTTTCCGGGAAGGTGGAGTGCCAGACCATGTCGGCGAGGACTTCGATGAGGACGGGCATGAGCTCCGCCTCGCCTTGGGCTTCGTAAATGGTGTGATCCTCCGAGGTGCAGGCGTTGGCCTGGCCGCCGCCGGACTCGATGGCGAGGGTGAGCTCTTTCGCGGAGCGGGTCTTGGTGCCTTTAAAAGCCATGTGCTCGGAGAAATGCGCGAGGCCGGCGGGGATGCTCCCCGATTCATCGCGGGAACCAACCGGGATGTAGATCGAGAGCGCGGCGCACTCGGATTCCGGGAGATGGGCGTGGGCAAGGCGCGGGCCGCCGGGGAGATCGTGGGTGGAGTAGGTGGCGGGCACAGGCGAAGCGTAGCTTCTTGGTGATCAGTGCCAAGTGATCAGTGATCAGTGGAAGAAGGAAGATCCGAATCAAGGCCCGCCAGATCTGCTGGGGTGGTGATTTTCGGGTTCGGGGAGGTGGAGGGGACTAGCTTGGTTTTTACACCAATGGCTTCGAGGGCGGAGGTTTCGTCGGTGACGGAGAGGTCGTTTTCGAGGACGTGAGCGTAGGCGGATTGGATGAGGTCGACTTTGAAGATCTGAGGGGTCTCGATGAACCAGAGGTTCTCGCGGGGCACGGCGACGGTAGTGAAATCGGATTCGTCGGAGCGTTTCAGGGTCTCGGTGACGCGGCGGGCTAGGGCGGCGGCTCCGTGTTCACTGGCGGCGGCGATGGTAGCGAGGATGTCGGGCTGGGAGACGAGCGGACGGGCGGCGTCGTGGATGGCGATGAGCTCCGCATTCGGGGAGACGGCGGCGAGGCCGTTGGCGACGGAGAGGTGACGGGCGGCTCCGCCATCGATGCGGCGGACGGGTTTGGTGAAGGTGGATTCGTCGAGGAGGGAGAAGCGCTCGGGAGGGCAGATGACGAGGATCTCGGTGATGGCTTCGCAGGCGAGGAAGGCGTCGAGCGTGCGGGCGAGGACGGGCTTGCCGTCGATGGGGGCGGCGAGCTTGTCGAAGCCCATGCGTTGGCTGGATCCGGCGGCGACGAGGATGGCGGTGGTTTTCAAAACTTTTAATTGTAAATTGCCTAAGGGCTATGAGAGGTGAGCTTCGCTGCGTGATGGATTGATCGCTAATGCTCTCAGGTCATTCTAAATCTCAAGGAAGAGGATGAAGACGAGTAGGCTT
The DNA here is from genome assembly GCA_905478925.1 of uncultured Verrucomicrobiales bacterium. GTDB lineage: Bacteria > Verrucomicrobiota > Verrucomicrobiia > Verrucomicrobiales > Akkermansiaceae > Luteolibacter. Next base: position 1,079 of record CAJQKQ010000053.1, on the reverse strand, counting down.
GGTTAGAGGAATGGATTTTGGATTTTGATTCCTTGGATGGTTTGGTCGTGGTTCAGATCTTCGGTTAAGAGGATGTCGGCGTTGGCTGTTGAAGCGGCGGCGAGGATAAGGCCGTCCCAAAAGGAGAGTTGGTGGAGGATGCTGGAGTCGATGCCGCTTTCGATGATATCCGGGGTGATCTGGACAATATCGAAAATGCGGAAATCGGTGAGATATTGTTTCGCGAGAGTTGGTGGGACGCCGAGTTTACGGGTGGCAGCGGAGTAGAATTCCTGGAGAACCTGGGTGGAGATGATGCCGCTGCGTTGCTTGGCATGGGCGGCGATGAGGGAAATTGCGGTTTCCTGTTTGGTGGGATCCGCGCGGTCGATGGAGTAGGTGAGGATATTGGTATCCAGAAAAGTCTTGGCAGGCATAGATCAATGGCGGTGAAGCTCTTCGCGATTGATCCGGATGCTTTTGGAATTACCGGGCGACTGGCGGAGCCGGGCTATGATGGAATCGACGGTCTCAGCGGGTTTTGAGACTTTCTCGGTCAGAAGCTCGCGAACGAGCGCGTTGAGGCTAGTTCCGCGGGATTGGGCGTAGCTGCGACCGTTTTTCAGCAGATCCTCAGGGATGGAGAGGGTGAGATTGGGCATGCACACAGGGTATGTGTGATCGCAGGGGAAGTCAATTTGGTTTGACGGAGTTTATTGGAGCGCTGACTTCAGTCGGCGCGTGGAAAGGCTATTTTGAAAAGAGTTTCTGGAAAAAGGAAGGGTTTGATGCGGACAACCCTTCAGGATAGCGGATATCAGGGACTACGCCTCCCCAAATGGGATTTTCCGGGGAAAACAAGGTGTGCCCACCGCTCACGGCGTGGCCGTCTTTATCGATATTCAGCGATACGGCGGAAAAGAGAGTTTGAGGACTTTCCGGATAGATCGAGACCGTGGTCGGGATATTCTGCCGTCACTTTTGCTACGGTGGCCTGGCTGGGGAAGGAGCCGTATTCGGTTTCGAACTCAAAAAGCGCGAGCCCGATCTGGCGGAGGTTGCTAGTGGTCGAACAGATCTAAATAGTCGGGTAAAGCTTG
>CAJQKQ010000052.1 GCA_905478925.1 uncultured Verrucomicrobiales bacterium | reverse complement strand
ACCACCGCGATGCGACCTCGGCTCGGTTGCTCAAGGATTAGCCTGAGCCCCCGTTCCTGCACGTCGCGTTCCGGCTTAAAATCACCGTCAGACATGGCGAACAGATCCATCACAAGCTCCGTCAGTGCAGGAAGATCTTCCAAGGTCGCCATCTCAACCCTCGGCGCATCGGAGTCCGCGTGCGCGGTCTCGTGCAACAGTTCCTCCGAGGTAGCCACTAAATCCATAACATCAGTCTGCTACCCAATGACAAAAAATACAGGACTTTTTCCGAAACCATAGACTACGCTCGCTCATCCGGGTGAAATATCAGGATGAAAATATAAACCATGCGCCGAATCCTAATCCCACTGTTGACTTTGACCAGTCTTTGCGCCGAACCGGATTTCAGGCTGCAGCCTGTCCCGGCGAAGCTCATGTCTCCGGCGATCAACGAAGCAAGCGGACTCGCCGTTTCACCCAAAGACGCGGATTTCCTTTGGATCGTCAATGACAGCGGCGGCACCACGGAGATTCACCTTGTGAATACCGACGGCACCGCGCGCGGTTCAGTTTCCGTGGCAGATGCGGCCAACCGAGACTGGGAGGATCTCGCCGCCTTCAGCTTGGACGGAAAGCCCTACCTCCTGATCGCCGACATCGGTGACAATGGCTCGGCACGGAAATTCTGCACACTCTACATCGTCGCCGAGCCATCGCTCCCTGCCGAAGGGAAAAACGTTTCTGGAAAGGCTCCCGCCGCATGGAAAATCAATTTCACCTATGAAGACGGTCCGCGCGATTGTGAGGCGATCGCCGTGGATGCCGCCGATAAAAAAATCATCCTGATCAACAAACGCACCGCCCCTCCGGTCGTGTATGAGCTGGCGCTACGTCCCGATAAGAACCCGACCGCGCGCAGGATAGCCACAACAGAAACCAAGGCAACCGGCCTCACCCTACCCATCAGCTTCCGCAACCAACCGACCGGGATGGACATTTCCGCGGACGGATCAATGGCGGTTCTGGCGACCTACCACGGAGCATTCCTTTTCAGGAAAAAGAACGCCGAGACATGGTCCGATGCCTTCGCACGAAAAGCGGAATCTCTGGGACCGCACGGACTGCAACAAGCGGAATCCGTCGCCTTTGCGCCTGATGGCAAGTCCATCTACCTCGTTTCAGAAGGAAAGACTTCACCGATCGTGCGTTTCGGCCGCACGAAGTGATACCACTCACTCCGGAAGCTGCTCCTTCTCACCGAGGTGTGTCGGCTGGGTATCGAGGAAATTAACATCCAACCACATCTTCACACGGGCACCGACCTCGCGGAGCTTCGTCTTGAATCCGGCCTTAATCTCCACATCCTCCGCATTGAACCCGTAAGCATCCATCCCGTTTGCCTGCGCGAGATAGATCGCCCGCTCATTCTGGAAACGCTGGCTGATGACAAGAATCGTATCGGCTCCGAAAATTTTCTTCGCCCTCACCACCGAATCGAAAGTCCTTAGCCCCGCGTAGTCGCAGACAATTCGATTCTTCGGCACCCCCTCCGCGATGAGCGCGGCCTTCATCTTCTCGGGCTCGTTGTAGTATTTCTCCCGGTTGTCCCCGGACACAATCAGGGTCTCCACCTTACCTGCGTTCCACACTTTCACGGCGGCATCGATGCGGTAGCGAAAATACCGATTCTCCCTGCCCCTGTAGCGATCCGACGTTCCGAAAACCAAGCCCACTTTCGCAGCGGGCAGGGTGGCGGTCTCATCGAAGAGTTTCCCGCGCGAAGCCCACACCGGAAGCATGTTCGCATAGGCGATGAGCGAGATCCCGACCAGCAGCACGCCTAGCCCGAGCAGGATCACCCTCTTGATCCATGTGAACAGCGTCGGTTTCCTCTTCACTTTCAATGCGTGTCGGGGACGGGTTGTTCGGAAGACTTCGTCGGCCACTGCAACAGCGATCTCATGGTGTCCATGAACGGCGTGCCGCAGGGTTTCTCCGGTGCCAGCACGCGCAACCGAGAGGATGTCTCGCCGAAGGTGACTTCCTTGAAACGCCCCAGCCATTCACCGTCGATCTCCACCGGGACTTCCCTGTCCGATGTCACGGTGATTGCCGAGGACTGGAAGTATGCCGTCGAGTCCGCGAGATCGATCCCCCCCCGCGCGATACCGCTGAGCGAATCGAGCACGAACCGGTATCCTGCCTCCTTGAAAACGATCACATCGAGCATCGAATCGGTGTTGTTGGCCTTGCGGAAAAGCCTGAACTGCCCGCCGTAGAGCGAACCGTTGCCACAAAGCACAGCCACCCCTGTCTCCCGCCTGCCCTCCGCCGTGACCACCTCCACCTTGGGCGGCGTCTCGCCGAGAACTTTGACCGCCGCCACCAGATACGCCAGCGGCCCGAGCATCTTCTTGCTCTCCAATGTCGTCTCCTCGATCACCTTTGCATCAAAGCCCACCCCTGCCATCTGCACGAAGGGGGCGCCGTTTGCGGAAAAAAGATCCACTTCCCGGATCAGGCCTTTCTCGATGACCTCAAAGGCCTTCGGCAAACTGTTCGACGGGATGCCGAGCTCGCGGGCGAAAACGTTCATCGTCCCCGCTGGCATCACCCCCAGCGCCGTGCGGCTCCCGGCAAGACCGGAAACGACCGCGTTGAGCGTACCGTCGCCACCGGCTGCGATCACCACCGGTTCACCCTCGTCGGCGAACTTCTTCGCGAGATCCACCGCCTCCTGCCCGGTGTTCGTGGCGTAGAGCGCGAAGTGATTCGCGTGCTCCATAAGAAACTGCCGGGCCTTCCCGCCCTTCTGGCTTCGGGCGCGGGGGTTGAAAATCAGAGGATATCTCCGTGGCAGGGACATGCCCTGATTCTTCGCCTATCTTTGGGGGATGGGCAACCCGATTCCCTCCAGCGCTTCCAGCACCTCGTCCACCGGGAGTCCCATCACATTATCAAAAGATCCCACAATCCGCTCCACGATCATCTCGCCGTGATCCTGAATCCCATACCCCCCCGCCTTGTCCAACGGGTTTGTCAGGCGTAAGTATTTCAGGATCTCCTCATCATCGAGTTTCCGAAAAACGACCTCCGTGACGGCATGCAGGCAACGCACATTTTCCCCGGGGCCAGAAATGCACACACCTGTGCAGACATTGTGGACGTTCCCCGAAAGCCTCCCCAGCATTTCCGCCGCCTCCGCCAAATCCTTCGGTTTCCCCAGCGGCTCCCCTTCAAGGAACACCAGCGTATCCGCACCCATCACCACCGCATCGGGATATTGCACTGCCACCGCCGCGGCCTTGAGGCTAGCGTTCTCCTCGCACAGCCCGGCCATGCCTAACAATCCATCATGGATCTCCTCCGCAGGCGAAGGGATCACCTCGAAATCGAGACCCGTCGCTTCCAGTAGCTCCCGCCTCCTCGGCGAACCCGATGCAAGGATCAGTCTCATCCTGCGAACGCGTTGGTAGCTGTACCTTTCACACCCAGGCCCCGGATGCGGAACAGCCGGCCCGCGTCCGCCTCAACCTCGCTCTTGTGGATGCCGGTGGTCACGTAAAGGTCTGCCAACTCCGGTCCGCCGAATGCGCATGCGGTCGTCTCAAGGCAGGGCAAGTCGATTTTCCGCAGTTCCTCCCCGCTCTCCGGACTGAAACAGCAGACACATGCCCCATGGCAAAACGCGATCCAGAGATTCCCCTCCGCATCAATCGCCATCCCGTCAGGGGAGGCCTCATGGTGCTTCGTAGAAACCACGGGACGCGGATTAGAAAGGATGCCATCCGCATAATCGAAAGCCAGCACCTCCTTGCGTGGGGTGTCGATGTAGTAGCAAGTCTTCCCATCCACAGACCAGGCGATGCCGTTCGAGTTCGTCACCGGCCCGTAGGCCTCGTGCAACGTGAGATCCGCATCAAGCCGGTAGAGTTTCGCATCGCCCTCCTTCTTCACGAGGCTGATCGTCCCTGCCAAAAACCGCCCGTCCGGCGAGCATTTGCCGTCGTTGAAACGGTTGTTCACCTTGTCCGGCTCGGGATCCGCGATGGGCACGATGTCTCCGTTCTTCTCATCCAGGAAAAATAACCCGTCGTCCCCCGCAAACACAAATCCCCCGCCCACGCGCGGCACCACCGTCCCGACCCGCTGGCCGGTTCCCCAAGACTCCTCCCGCCCCGTCTCAGGCGAATAGCGGTGGATCTTCTTCCCCTCGATATCCACATACAGCAGCGCCTCACCCCACCAAACCGGCCCCTCGCCCCACTGGCACTTCTGCGTCCCGACAACTTCGATTTCAATCATGCCCGAGACCCTTACCCACGAACCGTCAGTGAGAAAAGGAAATCGTTCCGAATTTTGGCAACGTGAAATCCTCAGTGTTAGGAATCATACACAATCGGAACTCTCAATTCCCTGCCTTGAGAGTCAGCACTTTATTGCTCCGGCTGCTTCGGGCGCAACCGCAGGATCACCTTCGTTCCCAATGCGGGGAGATGAGTCGGATTAATCTCCCAGGCGAGCGAGTCGTTTTCATGGGAATGTTTTCCGGGCAGGCAGAGCAATTCGTCCCCGAAGGTGGCCAGCGAAATGACATGGCCGCTCTGGTCACTGAGGTATCTCGCCTTGCCGTCCTCTCCCTTGTAAAGCTGCGATCCGGTAAACAGAAAGGTGTTGGTGAGGAATCGTCCCCTCTCCTCCGGCGGCGTTTTCACGGCATCCGGCCCATACACGTCCCCCTCTTGGCCGCGCATGATAAATTCGCTGATCGGACGTTCCTTCAATTCGCCTTTCTCGTTCTTGAAAACCAGGGAAGCGTCAACTTCGGAGCCTTTGGGCGGTATATCCAACCATCCGCCATCCTCAAGCTTCTTCGCCATACCGGGATTCCCCGGCTGAGCCCCCAGCAGCAGCAGGGCGGCATGCATGTGGGAAGGTTTTGCATCGACCGAAATAATCGACTCATGCTCCTTGCTGCCTTTCGTGCACGCGATCAGCTCGAGAAATCCTGCATCAAGGCAGACAGTGGCATCGACATCGACGTAGCGTTGCTTGGTGTGAATCGTCAATCCGGGGAGTTTTAGCTTCTCGCGGGTTCCAATATCGGCGACCGGCGGTTTGGCGGTATCATTCGGCTTCGCCTCTTCCGCACCGGAGATCGGCAACAACCCAAGTCCCATCATCAACGCTGCAGCCGTAGAAAACGCCCTTGCCCTTGCTGGTTGGGATACCATCCATAGCGTGCGCTTCATGTTTTTCATCTTGGTTGGAAAATCGCCCGGAGAACCGCCCGATGCGGTGTTCAGTGTCGGCGAATGCCGTTGCTATGCAACGCAAGAATACGCCCCGTCTTTAAGCTCCCGCGTTTCCTCGAAAGAAGAAACCAACAGTCTCGGAAAACGATATAATTGCCTCTTCATGGCGCGGAACGCTACCCAAGGACGCCCCTCAAGGAGGGGCTGCGTTCCGCTGCCCTACAACCTGAGCCTCATCCCCAGCCATTTCCTCCGTGCTTAGTTGAGGGAGGGTTCAGCTTTCGTGTCCCTCTATTTTCCTCCGGCTATCTCCACTTCGTTCCGGTTCCGCTGCGCTCCGGTTGGCAGCAGAATGCAGCCACTCCTTGGCTCAGAGAGACGCCGCTGCTCGTGCCCTGAAAACCTTAATCTGACGGATGGCCGAAGGTGATTTTTTCCAAGAGCAAAGAGCAAGGCGGCGTAGGCGGTCTTCTCCTGATCACTCGGCACTAGCAAACTTCTTCCTACGATGAGAACGGAAACGACGGGTGTAACTGACAGTGGTGCTCAGGTTGTCATTTTTCGTGTGACGCAACACGAGTCTATTCTTCCGATAGTTCCTTGGCTCATCTCACGCCGGCTGACTCTTTCGAGCTCTCTCCGAAGTTAGATCTTTCGTGACAGCCAGCGGGCTTCAGGGAATGCTCTGAACGGTGCGCGCTCCCCACAGCCTAATGCTGGCGTCACATCAACAAGCCAACATGAAGAATCCTGATCGACCGACCCGCAAATTTTTCCGCTCATCCTTCACGGCCGCGGCAGTCCTCCTCGCGGCAGGCGTTCCGTTTGCCCGGGCGGGCGAGGAGCAAAAGCCCAACATCCTGCTCATCGCGATCGACGATCTGAACGACTGGATCGGCTGCTTGGGTGGCCACCCGCAGGCAAAGACCCCCAATCTCGATCGTCTCGCCGCGCGGGGCGTGCTCTTCAGCAACGCCCACTGCCAGTCGCCTGTTTGCAATCCCTCGCGGGCCAGCATGATGACCTCGCTCTATCCGGCCACCAGCGGTATCTATTTCCTGAGCCCTGACCTCTCCGAGTCCCCGGTCGCTACCAAGAACAGCTTACTACCAAAACGTTTCCAAGAGGACGGCTACTACGTGACCGCCGCCGGCAAGCTCTTCCACGGCGGACAAAATGCCAAGTATCTCCCCAACTACGGTGGTAATTTCGGCGGATTTAGACCGCTACCGAAGAAGAAGCTGACCACCTATCCCGGCCATCCGCTCTGGGACTGGGGTGCCTATCCGGAAAAGGACGAGGAGATGCCGGACCACAAGATTGCCGCGTGGGGGGTCGAACAACTGCAGAAGAAACACGACAAGCCCCTCTTCCTCGCCACCGGATTCTACCGACCCCACGTTCCCCAGTTCGCACCACAGAAGTGGTTCGACATATTCCCCATCGACGAGGTGCAACTGCCCGCCACCGCGAAGGATGACCTCGACGATCTTTCTCCCTACGCGGTCAACCTGACCCGCCTCAAGCACGTTTCTCCCACGCACGAATGGGTCCTGGAGAACGAGGAATGGAAGCCGCTCGTGCAGTCCTACCTCGCCTGCGTGAGTTTCGTAGATGCCCAGGCGGGCAAGGTTCTCGATGCCTTGGAAAAAAGTAATTACAAGGACAACACCTACATCGTCCTTTACTCTGACCATGGCTTTCACCTCGGCGAGAAAGACCGCTGGGCGAAACGCAGCTTGTGGGAGGACAGCACCCAGGTCCCCATGATGATCATCGGCCCCGGCATCGCCAAAGGAAAGGTCTGCACCAAGCCGGTGGAGCTGCTCGATATCTACCCCACCCTCCTCGAGCTGGCGGGATTGTAAGCGGACCCGAAACTTGAGGGACAATCACTCGTTCCCCTTCTCAAAAATCACGAGGCGGATTGGTCGCACATGGCCCGCACCAGTTTTGGACCCGGCAACTACACCATTCGCTCGGAACACCACCGCTACATCCACTACCACGACGGCAGCGAGGAATTCTATGACCACAGCAGTGACCCCCACGAGTGGAAGAACCTGATCAAGAACCCGGAAATGGCCACGCTGATTGCCAAGCACCGCGCTCACCTCCCCAAAACCAGCCACCCCGTTCTCGGCAAGAGATCGATAGGGCATGCCGCATTCA
>CAJQKQ010000051.1 GCA_905478925.1 uncultured Verrucomicrobiales bacterium | reverse complement strand
CTTGCGATCTTCCTGACACAGTCTGCGCAAGCTGCGTGCTCGATCATCATGGGCTTCAATGTCAAGGTGGAGGCCAAGGCAGTGAAAGCGGCCAAGGCGGCTAGAGTTGAGATCAAGCTTTACTCAATCGTTTACGAACTCATCGACCAGGTGCGTGAGGCGATGCTCGGATTGCTTGAGCCGCTCACCCGCGAGACGGTCATTGGCCATGGAGAGTGCCGTGAGGTGTTCAAGGTCAACAAGGGCAAGGCAGCCGGATGTTTCATTACGGATGGCAAGGTTCACCGCAAGGCGCACGCCCGCGTCCTCCGCGGAGGCATTCCTGTCTTCGACGGCAAGATGTCCACGCTCCGCCGCTTCCACGAGGAAGTGGAGGAAGTCCGCACGAACTTCGAGTGCGGCATCCGTCTCGGCGATTTTAACGAATACCAGGAAGGCGACATCATCGAGTGCTACAAGCTCGACAAGGTGGCACAGGGGCTTTGATGGGTAAAAACTGAGATTCTGAAGGGTTGAAAAGCTGAAATTTCAGAATTCCATTTCAGATTTTTAGCATTTACCAAAATATGAACCGCCGTATCCAAAGAGTCAACGAACTGCTTCGCCGTGAAATCTCCACGGTGATCCAGCACGATTACGAATGGAATGGCAGGATGGTGACGGTCAGTTCCGTCGATGTGACCCAGGATTTGAAAGAGGGAAAAGTCTTCATCAGCGTCATCGGCGGCTCTGCCGATACAGTCATCGACAAGCTCAATCGCGCTCACGGATCGATCCAGAAAGCGGTTATGAAGCGTGTTGTCCTGAAATCCACTCCCGTCCTCAGCTTCCGCCACGATAACTCCGCCATCCGTGGCGTTGAAATTGTCAACCTCCTCGAAGAGGTAGAAAAGCTTCCAAAAGCACCTGAGCTGGAAGAAGAAGGCGAATCGGAACGCGGACTTTAGTGTGGAAGGGTGTTTTCCAACCCCTTTGCGGAAGACATGCAGGTAAGACTCCGCTTGTGAAAAGGGGTTGGGAAACACCCTTCTGCCGATTTCTTTGTTCGAGCCGATGGGGATTTTTTCAAGGATACCCCATGCCACGCATACTTCTTGTCGAGGACGAACCCGCGATTGCCGATCCTGTCCGAACCCGCAATCCGCGATCTGTTCGAGGCATTACTGAGGCACCCCGCCCAGCTTGCCGGACACAAGGTCTGCGGCGACGGAAGCACTTTACTTAGGTTCGGCCTGATCGCAGTGATATCCATTGTTGTCTTCGGTTTTGTTCTGGGGACGTTCGCCTACGGACAGCAACTCTGGGCGGCTCCGTTGAAACTCGGGGCAGGTCTACTTTTCGCAGGGCTGATCTGTTTCCCCAGCCTGTATATTTTCTCTAGTCTTGCGGGCTCGACGGCAACGGCGGCGAAGATGGGAGGTTTGCTCGGCGGGGCTGCTCCTGCTCGGTTTCGCGCCCGCGCTCTGGATTTTTGTATAGGGAACCGCTTCGCTCGGTTTTATGGGATTCCTTGCGCTGACCTCATGGCTGGTCGCGCTGGACTTCGCATTCCGTTTCATCCGCACGGCGTTGCGGATTGGTCGACTGCTCCGATGCCTTGAAACTGAAGTGAAAACGTTCCAAGATCCGGCGATGACGGAAGTTGTGTGCGGAGTGATCGTTGACGATGAGGGCAGTATCCTTGCCTGCCGCCGGAGTCCTGAGCGGGTTCTCGGCGGGTTGTGGGAGTTTCCGGGCGGAAAGGTCGATGAGGGTGAAAGCTATGAGCAGGCGCTACGGCGCGAGCTGATGGAAGAGCTGGGTGTTTCCGTTTCGGTGGGAAAAAAATTTGGAGCAGAGGTGGAGTGGGCGGACGGGAAGGTCTCGATCCGTCTCACTGCTTTTCGATGCCGGATTGAGGAGGGGGATGTCACCGCACTCGAGCACGAGGAGATACGCTGGTGCGATGAGGACGGTTTGGCCGGACTGGACTGGGCGGAGGCGGATAAGCCGATCGTGGCGGAGATTATCGGGTGAAGCGGATCGCGTTTATTTTGACAAGACCGGGTCGGTCGGGCTACTTCGCGGCCTGCAATTTCCCCAAAGAAACATATGAGCGAAACAACCACCGAAAAACACGTCTTCCAAGCCGAGATCCAACAGCTACTGGATCTGGTGGTTCACTCGCTATACACCGACAAGGATATTTTCCTGCGCGAGCTGATTTCCAACGCATCCGACTCGATGGAGAAGGTCAGGCACCTTGAAGGGACGGAAAAAAACATCAAGGACGCGGGCGATGAGCTCAACATCACGCTGGAGCTAGACAAGGAAGCGAAGACGCTCACGTTGACCGACCGCGGGGTGGGGATGACGCATGATGAGCTGGTGGAGAACCTCGGCACGATCGCACATTCCGGTACGAAGGCATTTCTTGAACAGCTCAAGGAAACTGGTGGTAGCCCGGCGGGTCTGATCGGACAGTTCGGGGTCGGCTTTTATTCGGCCTTCATGGTTGCTGACAAGGTCGAGGTCTTCAGCCGTTCCTGGAAGGAGGGCGGACAGAACCTCCGCTGGGAAAGCGATGGCAAGACCGGCTACGAGATTGAGGAAGTCGGCGAGTTGCCGCGCGGAGCCAAGATTGTGCTGCACCTCAACGAGGCGAGCGCGGATTTTGCGGAGGAATACAAGGTCAAGACGCTCATCGAGCGCTACAGCAACTTCGTCGGATTCCCCATCCTGCTCGAAGGGAACAGGGTCAACGAGGTGGAGGCGCTGTGGCTGAAGAACAAGTCAGAGGTGTCCGAGGAGGAATACAAGGCGTTCTACCAGTTTGCCTGCAAGGGCTTCGACGAGCCGAGCTACCGGCTGCACTTCGCGGCGGACGCACCGATCACGATCAACGCCCTGATTTTTGCGCCGGGTGAAAACCCCGAGAAGTCAGGCTTCGGCAAGGTCGATGGCGGCGTGGCTCTCTATTGCAAGAAGGTGCTGATCGACCCCGAGCCGAAAGGTTTGCTGCCGGAGTGGCTGCGTTTTGTGAAAGGTGTGGTAGATAGCGCGGATCTGCCGCTGAATATTTCCCGGGAAACCATGCAGGACAGCGCACTGGTGCAGAAGCTGAACAGCGTGATCTCGAAGCGCATCATCAAGATGTTTGAGAAGGAGGCCACTGCAGATCCGGCGAAATACCGGACATTCTACGGCAAGTTCGAGCGTTTCTTCAAGGAGGGGATTGCCACGGACTTCGCGAACAAGGATGCGCTGGCGAAGCTGTTGCGTTTCGAGACATCCATGACGGAGGCGGGTGAAGTTTGCAGCCTTACGGATTATGTTGGGCGTATGAAGGACAGTCAGGAAACAATCTATTATCTCGTCGGGCAGAGCCGCGACCAGATCGAGAGCGGGCCGTATGTTGAGGCATTCAAGGCCCGCGGGCTGGAGGTGATCTATTTCACCGATGCGGTGGACGAGTATGTGGTCGATTCGCTGGGTGAATTCGGTGGTAAAAAACTGACCTCGATCCGCCACGCAGGGGCTGATCTCGAGGATCTCGATACCGAGGGCGAGACGCTTTCCGATGAGGAGGTTTCCGCGGTTTGTGAATTCCTCAAGGAGGAACTCGGTGACGGTGTGACCCAAGTCTCAGGCGGTAAGCGCTTGGTGGATAGCCCGGTGATAGCACTCGTTCCGCAGGACGGTATGAGCCCGCAGGTTCGCCAGATGATGAAGGCGATGGACGAGAATTTCAAAGATGAGGTGAAGGTTGAGTTGGAGATCAACCCAAGGCACGCGCTCATCCGGAAACTCTCCGAATCACGCGAGAGCAACCCGGAGGTCGCTAAGCTGGTGGCATCCCAGCTCCTGGACAATGCGCTGATTTCCGCCGGGCTGCTCGACGACGCTCGCGAAACGATACTGCGTATGAATTCCCTTATGGAAAAGGCCATGGGCTGAGGGTGCGCCCGCGATGTGAATAACTTGTGAGAAAGCATGCGGGACGGTTCTTCGTGAATCCTGCTGTAGCCGAGTCTGGGCATGGCAGCCCGTGTGGGCTTTCGGCTTCGGGCTCCACTGTTCACATGGTTTCTGATGTTAATAGGATAGTGGTAACTCCATAACTATTTGGAAATTAAGTAGTTAGGTTTTTTCATAGCTGGCACACAGAGGTCTTCATAACTTGTTCACAATCGATTTTTGAGAATACTTGCGGCGAACAATTTCCAGCAGTGGAACTTTCAGGGACTTTTTGTTTTGCGGTTCTTTGGCCGGAGTGCGGTGTGAATAAGATGTGAATTCCGGAAGGTGTCGGGAACTTTACTCGCATCCTGCTGAGCGAACTGATCGATTGACAGCGGGAAAGGGAATGCGATGTTTCCCACTTCCATGAGAATTAAAACCAAGTCTCTTGTAGGCACGTTTCTTTTTGTTTTTCTGACCATTCCTGGATACTGCCAGAGCAAGGCGGCAGCCAGGCCGGGTGAGGATCCGGCATTCCTGAAAAAGTCGGCGCTGCAGATCGACAAACACATCGCTTCATTTTACCGGAGGAAGAAGCTTCCTGTTCCTGATGTGACGGATGACGCCACTTACATGAGGCGAGCTTTTCTCGTTGCGATCGGGAGAATACCCACTGCGGAGGAGGCCTTGGCATTTCTCGAAATCGAGGATACCTCGAAGAGAGAGGAACTTGTCGGTTATCTGATGAGTTCCAAGGGCTATTCCAGCCAAATGACCAACTGGGCGTTCGATCTGCTCCGTCTCCGCGACGGGAGGCAGGGCAGCCGGGCGAACAACGAGCCTTACCGGAACTGGATACGTAAGGCGGTGGACGAAAATATGCCGTGGGACGAGTTCGTCACCCGGCTTGTCAGTAGTTCGGGAAACGGCTGGGATCCGGAAACGGCATCAGTCGGTTACTACACGATCGACCGTGGCATGCCGCTCGACAATCTCGCGAACACGATGCGGATTTTCCTCGGATCGCGGATGGAGTGTGCGCAATGCCACGACGATCCGTTCGGCAAGACCGAGCGTATGGATTTTTACCACCTCGCGGCATTCACCACCGGCCAATACGAGCTGAACAAGAATCTGATGAGTCCGTTGTGGCGGGAACTTCGGGATGAGAGGAAAGAACGTGGCTATGATTACCAGGTCGCACAACTTTTCTGGGACAGGGTCTACGGAATGGCGCTGGGAGGTGGAGGAAAGGGTAGGATCAGGCTGCCTTCGGACTATCAATACCGTGACGGGGATCCTGGGGAATTGATCGGTGCAAGGACGCCGTTCGGTAAATCCGTGCGAATGTCGGACCGCAAGGATGAAGGCGACGGCCGCGAGCAGTTCGCTGATTGGATCGTTACGAGGACTGGTGAGCAGTTCGCGACGGTGATCGCGAACCGAATGTGGGAGAGAATTATGGGCAAGGGGATCTTCGAGCCGGTGGATGAATACATCGAACCTGCGAAAACCGTTTATCCGGAGCTGATGAGATATGTGGCAAAGCTGATGCACGACCTCGATTACGACCTGAAGGCTTTCCAACATGTCCTGATGCTCACAAAGACCTTCCAGTTCGCCACCAATCCGAAGCCCTCGAGCCTCGCCGGGGGCGACGATTTTCACGGCAGGAAAATCGAGCGGCTTTCGGCGGAACAGATCTGGGATTCGCTCATCACCTTATCGAGCGGCGATCCCGACAAGAAGCAGGTGCGGACGGCGGACAACCGCATTTATGTCGGCAACAAGCCAGTGCTGGTGGGGAAAATGGATATGGCTCAGCTCTCCAAGGAAGTCCTCGCTTTGGAGTCCGAACAGGAAGTGCGCAGGTATTTTAATGATTTCGTGAAGGTGCTGAGGGGCGGTGGCTCCAAGGGCAAGGGCAAGGGTGGTGATTCAATGTCGATGGGCATGATGTCAGTGAAGCGGTATGGCAGGGACGCGCCGGTTCGGGCCTCCGAGTTGCCTTCGCCGGCTCCCAGGGAGCATTTCCTCTACCTGTTCGGTGCATCTGACCGGGAGGTCGTGGAAGGGGCTAGCAAGGAGCCGAATGTCGGGCAGGTGCTCTCGATGATGAACGGGTTCGTCCAGAGAAAGTTGGTAGGGAACTCGAGCGCGCACATCTACAAGAGCCTTGAAGGGGCTAGCACGAACGAGGAGAAGATCCGCCGCATCTATGTTGCGATACTCAGCCGCCCGCCGTCTGACGAGGAGATGGGCTGGATGAAGGGCGAGGTAAAATCGCAGGGCGAGGAAGGCCTGCGAAATATCGTGTCCGCCCTGGTGATGTCTTCGGAGTTCCTTTTCCTCCAATAATTTCAAATAACGAAATCTCATGAAAAATTTCATCAACAAGGCCGATGAGCCGACTCGGCGCCAGTTCATGCAAAACGCGGCACGTGCCTATCTCGGCGTGCACCTTTTTCCCATGCTCGGGCCATCGATTGCAAGTGCGGCAGCTGAAGGCGCGGCCAAGGGTGCGAAGGCCAAGCACGTGATCTACTTGTATATGTCAGGGGGCATGAGCCATCTCGACACCTTCGATCCGAAACCGAAAAAGAAGGATGTGATGGGGCCGACGGCAACGATCCCGACGAGTGCGGACGGGGTGGAGATCAGCGGATACCTGCCGAAGACGGCGGAAGTTGCGGACAAGATGTGCATCATCAATTCGCTCAACTCGAACCAGGGTGCGCATGAGCAGGGCAGCTACATCATGCACACCAGCTACAGCCAGCGCGGGACGATCAAGCATCCGGCACTGGGTTCATGGGTGGTGAAACTCGGTGGACGGCTGCATCCGGAATTGCCGGGATTCGTGGCAGTGAATTCCTCTCCGGAGCTCACGGGTGGGGGATTCTTTGGGGCAAAGTATTCCGCGGCGCCGATCGGAAGGCCGAATCAGGGACTGCAGGATTCGCGACGTGCTGGGCAGGTCTCCAAAGAGGATTTCTCTCGCCGTCTTTCGCTCGCGGACAGGCTCAACAAGAAGTTCCACGACCGCTACCCGAACACCGATGTAAAGGCCTATGAGGAGCTTTACCGTGAGGCGATCGCACTGATGAACTCGAAGGATCTCAAGGCTTTTGACCTCGGTGAGGAAGACGCAGCGACCCGCAAGATGTATGGCAGCGGGAATTTCGCGCAGGGCTGCCTCCTTGCTCGAAGGCTCATCGAGCACGATGTTCGTTTTGTCGAGGTGCAGCTCGGCGGTTGGGATACCCACTATGATAATTTCACCGCCGTCGAAGGCCGCTGCCAGGAGTTTGACCAAGCATACGCGGCACTGCTGACGGATCTTGAGAAACGCGGCAAGCTCAAGGATACGCTGGTGGTCGTTGCGACGGAGTTCGGACGCACGCCGGAGATCAAGGCGGACCACGGCGATGGTCGGGATCACCATCCCAGCGCCTTCAGCTGCGTCCTTGCGGGCGGCGGTGTGAAGGGCGGAATGAAATACGGTGAGACCGATTCGAGCGGCGGCAAGGTCAAGGAGGACAAGGTGTCGGTGCAGGATTTCAACGCAACCATCGCCTATGCCCTGGGGTTGCCGCACGATCTCGTAATCATGTCACCGACCAAGCGCCCGTTCAAGATCGCAGACAAGGGATCGCCGGTGACTTCGATCTTCGGGTGAGGTTATTTCGAGACACGCTTTGCGAACGTTTCCAGTAGCGTCACTACCTCATCGCCTGCGACGGCGAAAAGGTTGTTGTGGCTCGCCTTCGGGATCACGTTGAGTTCCTTTTCGGTGGAAGGCGAGGCGGCAAACAGCTTGCGTCCGTGCGAGACTGGAATCACGTTGTCGTCTTCGCCATGGATGATTAGCAGCGGGTGATCCATGGAGCGGATGCGGCTCATGTTGGGAAACCGGTCGCCGGGAAAAATGGAGAATGGAGTGGGGATGGCGGTTGTGAATGCGGATCTGAACGGGGATATGAGTGCGAGCCCGGCTGGATCCGTCCGTGAAGCGAGCCATACCGCGGGGCCGCTGCCCACGGATCTGCCGGTGATGACGATGGAGGATGCGGATATGCCTGTGCTGGTCAGGTGTTTCCAGGCCGCTTGGATTGCGCGTTCGCATGATTTCTCGTTCGGGGTGCCGACTGATTGTCCATATCCTGGGTAGTCGTAGGCCAAGACACCGAGTCCCCGGGCATGGAGTTCCTCATACAGGGGGGATGACTGGGCGAGGTCTTCGGCATTCCCGTGGGAATAGAGAAGCGTGGGCATTCCTTCGGCGGCACGCAGGTGGACGAACGCGATGGACTCACCTTCGGGGGTTTTGAGATAATCCAATCCCGGATATGAGGCAGTGTAGGAGGAAGCTGGTGGCAAGAAGATGAGGCGATCCGCAAGGAAGCAGGATGTCAGGGCAAGCAGGATGTAAATTGAGGCGAGTGAGATGATGGGGCGTTACCAGCTCCATTTTCCAAGGAGTATGCGTTTCCAGTCCATGAGGTGTGTCGATTGAGGGAATTATTGTGGTTCGTCGGAAACCGGAATCATGGCCACGGGTGTCGTGGATACCTGCCTGCGAGTTCCTTTTTCATCTGTGGATATCCGTTTTGCCAGAAGTTGGGGATGTCCTTGGTCATTTGCCAGGGGCGTTGATTGGGGGCGAGGATATGGACGAGGAGGGGGATGCGACCTGAGGCTAGCGTGGGTGTATGGTCGGTGCCGACGAGTTGGGCGAGCTTCGCTGAGAAGAACGGGTCGTTATCCGGATGGTAGGTAATTTTCGCGGAGTGGCCGGAGGTGAGGCGTATGCGCTCCGGGCAGTGTGTGTCCAGTAGGTGACGCTGGTGGCTGCTCAGCCAGTCGTTGAGGACGGGCCAGACGGCGGCTTCCTTGATCTCCTTGTAGCTGACGGCACCGTGGCAGATCTGTGAGATAGCGGCGATCCGGTCATCCTCGGTCCATGTCGGAAGGCCGAACTCCGGCATCCACTTCGAGATACATGAAAGGCGATGGGTGAATTGCTCCACCTGTCCGTCCCAGTTTTTCAGGACGAGCTCGCCGGAGAGAACTCGCTGAGCGAGGATTTCTGCGGCGGCATCGAAGGGGACGTTTTGGTCGGTTTCTCTAGACTCCAGAACGAGATCCCGAAATTTGACCTGGCGGAGGCGGACGACCCGTCTACGGGACTCATCGTAGCTGGCTCCGTCGGATTCGTGGATGTCTTCCGGGAACAGCTCCGCGATCCACGGGATCTCCACGGCAGTCGCGAGGCGGAGATGGGTGATTGTTTCTCGCGCCTCGACCTCGGTGATTTCGCAGGCGACGAATGCATCGGATTTGCGGACGCAGGATTGGTCGTCGAGCCGTCCGCGGCGGTTTCCAACCAAGCGGCACGCGAGGTTTCCTTGGCTGAGCCTGACGGCAAGTTGGTCGGAGAATGCGGAGAGGATGGATTTTGCGAGAGCCTCGCGGTTCGCATGAAAGTCGATTTCGTTGACTGCGTTCTTAGGGAACAGGCCGAGCAGTCGGGATAGGATCATCGAGGTGTCCTTCGATCCGCGGGCATGTATGCCGAGTTGTGAAAGGCGGCGAGGATCGAAGCCCATCGCGGCGGCGGAATCGAACGCGCGGTGCTCTCCGGCAAAATCCGATGGGTCATCCGGGAAGATGAAATCTTTGCGTGCCGTTCCGCCCTTGCCTTTGGGAAAAATGCCTTCGCCCTGGACGACGGCGGCGATGAAAGCGGTTTCGGCGAGGCAGCCGTTATGGAGGCCGGCGAGGAGGAGGCGGGCGAATCGGGGTTCGAGCGGAAGCCCCGCCATCTCGGCTCCGGTTTCGGTCAACGCGGCGGAGGCGTCGATGGCGTGTAGTTCTCGCAGCAGAGTTTCCGCCTTCAGGACTGAGGCTTCCGTGGGAGGGTCGAGCCAGCGGAAATCCCGGGGATTACGCACATCGGCAGCCTTCAGTAACAGGATTGCTTCGGAAAGATCGATGCGGTGGATCTCGGGTGTTTCAAATTCCTCTCTGCGGGCGTGATCGGTGGTGCTCCACAGGCGGAGGCATCGACCAGGTGCGGTGCGGCCAGCACGTCCTGCGCGCTGATCCGCCGCAGCTCTGGAAATTTTTCGGATGAGCAGGGTGTTGATACCCCTGCGGGGATCGAATACAGAAGAGCGCGCAAGCCCGGAATCGATCACCGTGCGGATGCCGGGGATGGTGAGCGAGGTTTCAGCGACGTTGGTAGAGACGATGATCTTCGGCCTGTCGGAAGGGCGGATGGCCTTTTCCTGCTCGCCGGGTGGGAGTGCGGAGTAGAGCGGAAAAATATCGTATGGCTTCGCCGCAGGGATGTTTGCAATCAGTTCGATGGTGCGGCGGATCTCATGGGTTCCGGGGAGAAATACGAGGATATTGCCGGGCTCGGGAAGCGAGAGAGCCTCGCGGGTGAGCGCTGCCGCCTGTTCCCACGCGGGGGCTTCGCGCTGCGGCCCGGCCTGGCGGTGGGTTGCCGCGAGGCGATGAGGACGGTGAAGGATCTCGACGGGGAAAGTGCGTCCGCCAGCCTTGAGTTCCGTCACAGGTTCCATGTATTTTGCAAGCGCATCCGTTTCCAGTGTGGCCGACATTACGATCAGGCGGAGATCGGGGCGTGCGCCGTCCTGTAGGTTGAGGCAACGGGCTAGCGCGATATCGACTGCGAGGCGGCGCTCATGGAATTCATCGAATATGATCGCTGATATGCCATCGAGTGCCGGGTTTTCCTGAAGCATGCGCTGGAAGACTCCATCCGTTAGGTAGAGGATTTTCGTTTTCGCGGAATATTTCGTATCGAAGCGTACGGCGTACCCGACTTCATGGCCAAGCTGAGTCTTGCGATTTCCTGCGACAAATCCCGCCAGCAGGCGAGCTGCCATGCGCCGTGGTTCGATGACGATTATACGACCTTCGATACCGGGAAGGTCTGCGATCATGCCGGGGACTTCGGTGGATTTTCCCGAGCCAGTTGGCGCGGTCAGCAAGGTGCGCGGACGATTGGCCGACGAAGAAGCAGACCGGATTTCCGCTTCGATTTCGTGGATGGGCAGGGGCACCGCGAAAGACTGCTTGGTTTTCCCGAAGGATGCAACCCGCCCAAGGAGGTCAGGAATCCTCGGGCTTGGCAGAGTTTGTGGAGCCGGCGGCTTCTTCGGAAGGGATGGGTTCCACGATTTCCACAGGTGCCCCATTGGGTGCGTAGGGAAGCTGCGACGTTGCCAGCCAGTCCCCGGGATTCAGGCCGTTCCTTACGATCAGCACCTCGGCGTTCGACCAAATCGGCATGAGGTCTGTTCTCTTGATCTTTGGATTGTCTTTTTCTATGAGAAACACGCGGTTGAGGCTGCGCATCGCGGTTCGTGGGATAACATAGACGTCCTGCAAGGTGATTCCCTTGACGGCGGCACGGAGTGGTTGGCCGATTCTCAGTTGGGGGAGTTCCGAATGGAGGCTGAAAGGATCTTCGATGCGGGCGATGGCGAAGAGTTCCCGCGAGGTGGGGTCGAGGGTGCCCTCAGTGCGGACGATATGTGCCTTCCACTGGTGGGTGGCGGGTTGAGATGGATCGACGAGTGCATCGGTGAGGATCACTTCTACCGGGTGGTCGTCCTTATTATCGGGAAGATCGATGAAAGGCAGCTGGGAAGGGGCAAGCGGGAGGCGGATTTCTGCGGTGGCGGTGCCGAAAATCTCTCCGAGTGGAGTTGCCGCGCCGACCGCCTGTCCCACGCCCACAAGGCGCCGCTTCACCCTTCCTCCGAAAGGGGCGCGAACCTTTGAGCGTTCCAGGTTTCGTTTCGCCTGAACTAGGTCTGCCTGCGCGGAGCTCACGTTGGCATCCGCCTCGCGTAGCTGGGGGATGCGCAGCACGAGGGGGGAGGGTTCCTCGCCGGGAGAGATTTCCTGCCAGTTCAGTTCCGCCTGCTTGCCCCTTGCCTGTTCCTGGATCTGAGTTGCCTCGGCGCGTGCGAGCCGGGATTCGGATGCGAAGACTTCCGTTTCCAGATCCGCGGGATCGAGTTCGAGGAGGATGTCGCCTTTCTTAAAAAAAGCTCCGTCTTCAAACGAAGGGTTGATGGTGATCACCCTGCCGGAGACCAGCGGGGTGATGGTCGCAGCCTGTTCCGAGCGGACGTTTCCCTGTGTCTCTATGATTACCGCATAAGAGCTTGGGTTGAGGACGGATTTTTCAGTTTGGAGCCGCTGGGGGGCATGGTGCTGCGGCTTCGGTTTCTCGACAGGGACTCCAAGCCATTTCCACGCAGCGAAGCCGATCGCGAGGATCGCTACGGGGATTGTGGCTCTTACGAGGATTTTCATGTGGGTGCAGTAATATCAGCCGAGATCGGCTACTTTCCAACTACGAACTGTAGGACGGGTTTGTTACAGAAAAATTGTCGTGCCATTTTCCAAAATGGCTATGACGGATACGAAACTTTGGCGGAAAATGCGATGCGCTAGTTCTACGCGATGTGGATGGTGAATGACCGGGACGGTTTCCTAGAGGCTGTCACTGATCCCCATTTCAACCACTCATATTGGGTGAGGCAGGCGGCGGTGGTCGTCGATCCGGAATGGGCGGCGGAGCTGCTGCGGGCTGAGAATCGTGGAGCGATGGACGATTTTTTTTGCCGAAGGAATCGCCAGTGCACTCGCCGATCAGCTTTGATCTGCCTGCCTGCGGCGCATCCACCGCTGAAAAGGATTGATCCACATTGCCGTGAGCATCGGTGATGGATTGAAACGACCACGAAAAAGCACGAAGAGATGTTCGGCGAACGTTCACCCAGTAAGCGGATAAAGCTTGGGAAAATCGGAAAGAAGAGCCTTGGAGGAAACGTAAATGCGAGTCAGTAGCGAAATCAATCCGATTGAGGGCAGGCGAAAAACAGAAAATTTTACTTTTCAGTAACTTCGTAAGCCCCGATCTATTGTGATCGGTTCACTCCTGATTCAGCTTCTTTCCATTCAAATTCTTTTATCTATGATCATTCGCCCATTCTTCACCGTCGCGGTTTCCGCCCTTGTTCTGATAGCAACCGTTCAATTTACCAACGCCCAAGCCAGCAATGTCCCGGAGACCGATCAGTATCAGCCGAAGGACCAGTTCTTCAAGCCGCTGTCACCTGCGGAGGCAATCAAGACCATTGAGGTGCCAGACGGCTACCACCTTCAGTGCGTGGCCAGCGAGCCCATGGTGCAGGAGCCTGCGAGCTTTGTCTTTGACGAGGACGGAGCGATGTATGTCTGCGAATGGCTGACCTACATGCAGGACGAATACGGTCGCAACCAGCTCGACGAGACATGCCGGGTGGTGAAGCTGGTGGACACGGATGGAGACGGGGTCATGGACAAGCGCACGGTCTTCATCGATAAGATCCGCCTGCCGCGCACGATTCTTCCGTTGAAGGATAGGGTCCTCGTAAACATCACGCAGGAGACCACGATCTGGGCCTACTTCGACGATGACAAGGACGGGGTCGCTGACCGGCGCGAGGCCGCCTACGAGGGCCCGGAAAATCGCGGCAACATCGAGCACCAGTTGACCGGGCTCGTCTGGAACCTCGACAACTACATCTATTCCAACGACCGCCGCTTCCGTTACGCAGATGGGAAGCTTTTTCCTGAGCCGTATTCCAAGAGCCGCATTTCACAATGGGGTCTCGCACGCGACGACGATGGCCGCATCTACTGCTCTTGGGCGGGCGGGGGGAATCCGGTGCATTCCTTCCAGTTCCCAGGCGGGTATCCCATACTTAATCTCTCCAAGCGCGATGAACATGCGCCGGGGTATGATATACCGCTTTCGATCTGCCAGGTCGAGGATCAGTCGTCCGGGCACTATGATTTCGAGAACAACCGCATCCTTAAAATCTTCTCTGCAACTTGCGGCCAGACCGTCCTGCGCAGCGAACTAATGCCGCAGTGGTATGGGCACGTGGCGACTCCCGAACCGGTGGGTCGCCTCATCAGGCTGAGCACGATCAAGAACGAGAAAGGCAAACGAGTTGCTCACAACACTTTCCCAGAGGGCGAATTCATCCGCAGCACGGATCCGTTCTTTCGACCGGTGTGGTCGGAGTCGGGACCCGATGGGTGCTTTTACTTCGCCGACCTATATCGGGGAATCATTCAGGAAAAAACGTGGTTCCCGCACGAGGGTGATCACATTTGGGTCAAGCGCTACAAGAGGGTCAAGGAATGGGGCATGCTAAAAGTGTTCCGGCACGGCCGCATCTACCGCTTGGTGCCTGACAAGACCAAGCCGTCCTCGCCGCTGCAACTCAAAGACCTGCCCACCAAGGATCTTGTCCCGCATCTTTCCAACGGCAACGGCTGGATCCGCGATAACGTGCAGAAGCTTCTGGTCTCCAATGCCGACTCATCCGCAGTGAAACCTCTCAAGGATTTGTTCGGAACCTCGCCTTCGACCAACTCGCGAATCTCCGCCCTCTGGACGCTGAACGGACTGGGCGCTGTCGATCCCTCCCTGGTGTTGACTGCCCTGAGAGATAAGGAGGAGCGCGTCAGGCTGGCCGGGATCAGACTCGCGGAGCCCTTCCTGAAGGATGGAAACGAAACCGTGGCCAAGAGCGTTTTCGCCCTTGCGGATGACGCCTCACCGGATGTCGCCATGCAGTTGGTTCTGAGCCTGAAGCCGTCCTGGCCTGATTGCGGTAAGGTTCGTGATGAGGTCGTGGCCAAACATGCCAGCCATCCTCTCATCACCCGCTATTTCAAGGAAGAGCAGCGGCGTGAACAGAGCCTCCTTCTCGGAGACTCGGCCAAGGCCGGTCTCAAGATTTACGAGACCCTTTGTATTGTCTGCCATGGTAAGAACGGGCACGGAGCCAAGCAGGGCGACTCTCTGCTCGCACCACCATTGCAGAAAAACCGCTGGTTCACCGGGCGCCGGGTAGACGTCATCACCCGCGTCCTACTCAAAGGAGAGACTGGACCGATCGGGGATAAGACCTACGGAGAAGGTCTGATGCTTCCACTTGAGAGCGCCTACAACGATGAGCAGATCGCTGACCTCATGAATTACATCGGCCTCACTTGGAACAAATGGCGCGATCCGGTCAATGCGTCCGAGGTCGCCGACATCCGTGCCGAAATCAAGGACCGCAAGACTCCCTATACCGACAAGGAACTGCTCGAGATCAAGTAGCGGGAGAAAACGCTTTCCATTGATCAAGCGATGAATGGCGGACAGAGAGGGATTGCCTTCGGCTGTGCGGGGTGCGCTTCGCGGGTGAAATGAAAGTTCGCTACGAGCGAAACCCGGGCGCTCGAATCTGGAGCTTCGCAGGGGTTCTCATCCCTCTCTGACGGGAATGGTGGTTCGACGGTGAACGGGGAGAAAACGCTTTCCATTGATCAAACGAAAAATGGCGGACAGAGAGGGATTGCCTTCGGCTGTGCGGGGTGCGCTTCGCGGGCGAAATGAAAGTTCGCTATGAGCGAAACCCGGGCGCTCGAACCTGGAGCTTCGCAGGGGTTCTCATCCCTCTCTGACGGGAATGGTGGTTCGACGGTGAACGGGGAGAAAACGCTTTCCATTAATCAAGCGATGAATGGCGGACAGAGAGGGATTGCCTTCGGCTGTGCGGGGTGCGCTTCGCGGGTGAAATGAAAGTTCGCTACGAGCGAAACCCGGGCGCTCGAACCTGGAGCTTCGCAGGGGTTCTCATCCCTCTCTAGTGGGAATGGTGGTTCGACGGTGAACGGGGAGAAAACGCTTTCCATTGATCAAACGAAAAATGGCGGACAGAGAGGGATTCGAACCCTCGGTGACATTGCTGCCACACACGCTTTCCAAGCGTGCTCATTCGACCACTCTGACATCTGTCCTTGGAGGGCGGGAAACTAGGTAGGGTTGGCGCGGCGGGCAAGCTCCTTTTTAGGAGAATCTGCGAAAGTGCAGAATTCACCATGTCCCGAGGCCGGTGCACTCGTCGAGGCCAGCCATGATATTGAAGCTTTGCACCGCCTGGCCGCCGGCACCCTTGCCGAGATTGTCCTCGGCACTCATTAGGATTACACGGCCGGTGCGGGGGTCGGTTTCCCAGCCGATATCGATAAAATTGGTGCGGGTGACCATTTTGGTATCGGCGGGCTTGCCGCGACCGAGTAGGCGGACGAATGCGGCGTCAGAGTAGGCAGCTTCCAGCGCCGCGCCGACTCGCTCCGGGGCGATGCCGTCGCGGAGTTTCGCGGTGGTGGTGGTGGCGATGCCGGAATTCACCGGGATGAGGTGGGGGAGGAAGGAGATGGTGACGTCCCCGCCTGCGGCGATGGAGAGTTCCTGCTCGATCTCGGAAAGGTGCCTGTGCTTCGGCACGCTGTAGGCGCGGGCGCTTTCGTTGCACTCGCAGAAGAGGAAAGGCAGTTCGGCCTTCCGTCCCGCACCGCTGACGCCGCTCATGGAGTTCGCGACGATGGTGCTGTGGTCGATGAGGTTTTCCCGGAGCAGCGGCAATAGCGGCAGGATGATGCTGGTGGGGTAGCAGCCGGGGGAGGCGATGAGGCTCGCGGATTTGATTTCCGCGGAGCGAATTTCCGGCAGGCCGTAGACCGCCTTGTCTAGGAGATCTGGGGCGGGGTGGGGGTGGCCGTAGAATTCCTCATACACGGCTGCGGACCGAAGGCGGAAATCCGCACTGAGGTCGATGACTTTCAGCCCGCGATCGAGCAGGGCGCGGGCGATTTCCGCAGCGACCCCATGGGGCAACGCGAGGAATGCTACCTCTGCACCGGAGGCGGCGATGAGATCGGGATCCGGCTGCGAGAACTTCAGCGTGGCGGCACTGGCTTTTGCAAATCGCGGGAAGACCTCGTCGAGCCGCCTGCCTGCCTCGGCGCGGGATGTGACGGCGGTGAGTTCGACGCCGGGATGCGTGAGGAGGGTGCGCAGGAGTTCCATCCCGGTGTATCCGCTGGCTCCGACGATGGCTGTCTTGGTTCGTTTCACGGACTGTTCTTCCCATGATTTTCCGTGCTTGCCAATACGCGAATCGGCTGCTTCCTTAGCGATCCGTTTGTGAACGGGCTATGGCGCAGTCTGGTAGCGCGCTACACTGGGGGTGTAGAGGCCGTGGGTTCGAGTCCCGCTAGCCCGACCATAATTCGGAAACTATAAATTTTAAATTCGAAACCCTGAGGAAGACTTGGGTTGTTGGAATCTAGGTATGTTCAATATCGTGCTTGTGGAACCGGAAATCCCGCACAATGCGGGTGCCGCCGGACGTTTGGCGCTGGCTACGGGGTCTTCTCTGCATCTGGTGAAGCCGTTGGGTTTTTCCCTAGATGACAAATACGTGAAGCGCACCGGTCTCGACTACTGGCAGGACGTGGATCTGCATGTGTGGGAAAATCTCGCGGATCTCGCAAAGACGATGGAGGGGAAGGGGAGGTGGCTGCTATCCACCAAGGCGGGCAGGCCGCACTGGGAGGCGGAGTTTGCGCCCGGCGATTTCCTGATTTTCGGAAAGGAGACGAAGGGCTTGCCGGAGGATATGGTAGGGGATGCGGGCGAGGACGCGCTGAGGATCCCGATGATGCCGGGAGGGACGCGGAGCCTGAACCTTTCGACCGCCGTTGCGATCGTGCTCTTTGAAGCGGTGCGCCAGCAATCACCGGATTGGTGATCCGCAGGGTGTGATTTTTATCGGTGTTTTTCACACGGTAGGGCTGATCCGGTTCGGTCAGCCCACTTTAAAAATCTAGCAGCCAGCCTCACCCACACGGAAGTGAGATCCCGGGGGGAATGCAGTGTCTTGCCGTGGGTTCACTCCCTTTCTGGAGATACGGCACTTCCGTTTTTGATCAGGGCCGACCGAGCCGGATCAGCCCTACCTTATTGAATGGCTTGGGCTGCCTCAGGCGAATACCTCGATAAAAATCACACCCGAACCGGAGCTATTACTCCGTAAAATTCCACCTGTAGGATAGGATGTCCCGGCAAGAGTGAGGATTTGATCCTGAGTCAGAGAATTTCAAAATGGAGTTGGGAATTCAGACTCTCCTCTCCGCGTAAATCAAAAGCCGGCAGAACCATCGCATCCCCATTCATCAGGGCACTAGTGCTTGTCCGGGGAGATCACTCGACGGGTTTGACCTGATCCGCAGAACGGATTTTCACATACATCCTCCCAGTCAGCTCCTTGAAGCAGGTGCCGCTTACAAGGAGGGTTTTCCCCACCAATGGAGTAAAGGTTTGCGGGCGGAAATCGCCTGTGAAACTGCTTTTGTGAGCCACTCCTCCCAGTTTTTTCGGATCAGAGGGATCGGAGAAATTCAGATATACGCTCTTGCCTGTACTTGAAAACTTCACGCTGCGGAGAGTGCCGCGCAGTTTCACAGGAGTGCCGCCCTTGATGTTGTCCCAGAGATCGCGGTCTTCGGGGGAGAAAATTTGCCCTGTTCCGGCCGATGGCTTTTGGGGCGAGGCGACAGCGGAGGTTTTGGGAACCTTGTCCCTGGCGGCGGCCTCCTCGCTCAATTTCTTTGCGAGGGCGTTGGCACGCTCGGTGGCATTCCGGGGCGTGGTCGCCTTCGCCGGGACTGGCTTGGTTTCTGTTGCCGGAGCCTGGATGACCGGGGAGATTTCCTGCTCGCTGTAATCGGCTGCGATTTCCGGGTGCTTTGCGGTCTTGTGGAGATAGAACAGCGCAGAGCCGATCACGATCAGAGATACGGCCGCGGTGAATATCAGGGCTCTTTTTGTCGATGGCTGCTTGATTTTGAGCTCTTTTGGATTTGTCGCGTGCTCGACTAGGTCGGCTTCCGCCAGCGGGGGTTCGTTGCCCGTGGATGCGGCAAGCATTTCCAAGGCTTCGCCCAAGCGTGCATCGGGATGGTTTTTGAGCCACTTGAGCCAGCCGCCGAGCCCGTATCCTGCTTGGTCGCTCACGCTCTTCTTTTTCCAGCCCGTGAGTTCCTCACCGAGATCGACGATTGAGGATAGCTTGCGGGATTCGAACTGGGCACCGAGCCATTTGAAGGGTGAGATCCAGAAGGTGAAGCCGCGTCCGCTTTCCCGCGTGCCGAAGATGATCGAATCCACTTCCGTTTCAACCCATACGGCCTCTTCGCCCAGCACATGCGAGAGCACGATTGAAACCTCCAGTGCGATGCGGAGTACATCGATCACAAGGGCCGGATCGAGGTTCTCGTTACCAAGGACGGCTCTAAGAGGCATGCCGTCCACCCATTCAGTCACGAGGTAGGGGATACCATCGATGGGGTCGACCGATCCGGTGATGACCGAGCGCAAAGCCACATGGGAGACTTCTGAAAGGCGTTCCGAGGCGATTCCAAAGGCGATGGCTTCGTCCTTTTCCAGTCCGCCCCCGTCCTGTCCGAAAGGGAAAAACCTGCGCAGGGCAACGGAGCTCCCGGACTCCCCGTCACGGGCGCGGAAAACGATCCCGTGCTTGTCCTGCTCGATGATGTCTTCGATCTGAAAGCGGTTCATTTCCAAATGGATTTTAGCTGAATATGCATGTGAACCAAGCTGTATTCTCGACTAGTGCCCTGAAAACCTTAATCTGACGGATGGGGATTTTTAAGGTCTTGAGAAAAAGGCTTCCGATGGTCGCGTAGGTAGAGAAAGCTCGACGCTTTTTCCCAATCGCTGCGTTGCGCGTCGAGTCGTGAATCTCGATTGCCTACGCTCCTCTCCGGCCAAGCGGCGTGTGCCCACCTCCTCCGGAGGGCATGGTATGGTGGCTTTGACTCCCTCCTTGCGCCTAGCTCTTGGGAAAAATCGCCTTCGCCCATCCATCAGATTAAGATTTTTCAGAACACTAGTGGGATGGCTGTTTGACGGAGACGAGTTGCGGAAATGCTTCCGGCCTGTGAAAGTCCGGCTGCGCCCCCGGTAGCTTGCAGGCGCTGTGGAATGTCTGTCGTGGTGAGTTCAGGATGAAGGCGACATTCGCCCGGCTCCCGGTGCCAAAATCGATATGCTCGCCAAGGAATGCAATCGGGACGGAGAAGGCGGACAACCAGGATCCACCTTCAGGGGCATCGTGGTATGTCTCCACCGCGCCTTGGAAATCAGGTTGGGAAACGGAGGGCCGTCTCGGGGAATCAAATGTGCATGCCCACCAGGCGCCGTTCGCTGCGAGATTGAACTCAATATACCGTTTTCCATCGGGATCGGCGATGAACAGCTCGGAGACATCGTGTTTCCAAAGTTCGGGAGTGAAAACACCCGGTTCCGCGCCCGGGTGGATCGCGGCGGGTGCCTGCCTCGTCGCGGCAAACCACAGACTCCGCCCATCCGATGCAAGCGTGAAGGCGACCGGTGGCTGTAGAGTCTGGCCGTGCCAATCCGAGTTTATCCCGAGGAGCGGCAGATCCAGTGAGCCCCATTCCAGGGGCGTTTCCGTATTGAAGATCTGCATGGGGATGTTTCATCGGAAAATTAGATGAAAAGCGAGCCGTCAGTTGTGCGTATGAGAAAATGTCGTCCGAGTCGGAGATTTACATGGCAGTCCGGCCTTCATTTTGCTTCCTTCATCCAGTTTCTAAATTATCCCAATGGCACGCTCCCGCTCAAATTATTACAGTGCAATCGAATACATAGGCCCGCGGCCGCAGAAGCCCAAGAAACAGAGTTTCTTTGGTGGATGGGTGATTGTTGCGATCGCGGTGGCGGCGGGGATCTTTTTCGGCAAGCCTCTCATCGGTGGTGCATTGGCCGCCGACAAGGAGCCGACAGATGCACAGGCCGAAGTGGTTGTCGAGCAACTGGAGTCAGCGGGCGGATTCGCAAACCGGCTTGCCGCTGAGGCACTGCGTTATTCCGGCAGTTCGGTGACTTACGATCCTGCATATTTTAAGATTCCTTATCCGAACGGCGATGTGCCGGCCAACAGGGGGGTGGCAGCAGATCTGGTCGTGCGCTGCTACCGTAGTCTCGACATTGATCTGCAAAAGGAGATCCACGAGGACATAGAAGGCCATTTCCGAGTCTATCCGCAGCTGTGGGCGGCGCAGGGGCCTGACAGAAACATCGACCACCGGCGTGTGCAGAACCTGCAGAGATTTTTCAGTCGCAAAGGGCAGACACTTTCAACGGGTAGCGACCCGAGCGAATACAAGCCGGGTGACGTCGTTGTCTGGGCTTTGTCGAACGCCGCGGACATGCATGTCGGCATCATCGTCCCCGGTCCGGCCGGCACCGGTGATGCACCGTGGGTCGTTCATCATCCCGCAGGTGGTGGTGTGAAATGGGAGGAAGCGATCTTCCAATACCAAATCCTCGGTCACTTCCGCTTTCCCGCGGAGTGAACCTTGGCTTTCCGTCCCTGCGGATTGGTATTGGTGACAGGGCGTTTGTGTGGTTTCGTGCTGCCAGACGGTATTAACAACGATGTCAACTTGGCGCC
The DNA here is from genome assembly GCA_905478925.1 of uncultured Verrucomicrobiales bacterium. Taxonomy (GTDB): domain Bacteria; phylum Verrucomicrobiota; class Verrucomicrobiia; order Verrucomicrobiales; family Akkermansiaceae; genus Luteolibacter. The sequence continues at coordinate 7,395 of CAJQKQ010000051.1, read as the reverse complement.
CCATAGCGAAAACACCCCTGTGGAAGCGGTGCCTCCCCGGCTGGTTGCACGGACCGGCGGTTTTACTTTTCCAGCTTTCCATTGCGGCGATTGTGATCGTCCTCGGATTGGTGTTCTTCTATTTTATCGTGGCCTCGAAGTTCGATCTCGATGAGGTCGAGAAGCTGCCAGGTGGGGTCGTCCTGTATGATCGCAACGGCAGGGAGATCGATGCACCGGGAGCAAGCGGCAGGCGGAATGTGAAACGGGATGAGATCCCGGATTTTATGGTGAAGGCACTGGCGGCGCGGGAGGATGCGCGTTTCTTCGAGCACAGCGGGGTTGATTTTCGGGGGCTGGCACGGGCGACGGTTCGGAACGTAAAAGACAGGGATTTCACGCAGGGCGCCTCGACGCTGACCATGCAGTTGGCTCGGAATACCTACGAGATGCGAGCGAAATCACTTCACCGGAAGGCGTTGGAAATCGCCCTAACGCTGCGGATCGAGGCGCGGTATTCCAAGGACGAGATCCTGGCCGCCTATTTGAACCGGATCTACTTCGGATCGGGCGCATATGGAGTCGAGCAGGCGGCGCGGACATACTTTGGAAAGACTACCTTGCAGCTCCATCCCGGCGAGTGTGCGATGATCGTGGGGATTGTCCGCGGACCACATATTTATTCCCCTCTGAGGAATTTGAAAGCTGCGAAGGAACAGAGAAATCAGACACTATCCCGTATGGTGGATGCGGGTTTCATCACCCGTGAACGTGCGGACGCAGTGAAGGATCTTGAGATCCGACTGGTGAAAGAGACGGCGGACGGGAACCGGGCGTCGTATGCCGTGAGGCAGGTCAGAGCCAGGCTTGAGCGTGTGATGGAGAAGGAGGGAATCACATCGGGCGGGCTCAAGGTTTATACGACGCTGGATGCGGGCTGGCAGGCGCGGCTCGAATCCGAACTCACCCGCGCAGTTGTGGACTTGGAGAACGAGAAAGGCTGGCCGCACCCCAGGCACTCGGCACACGAGCCTGGTACCGAGGCGGAATACCTCCAGTTCGCCGCAGTGACGACAGAGACCAAGACCGGTGCGGTGCTCGCATTGATCGGCGGGAGAGATTTTGCGGATTCAAGATATGACCGCACTCGCTCCAAGCGCGATCTCGGCTCTGCCTTCGAGCCTTTCGTCGCCGCCGCCGCCGCTGAGAGGGGGAAACTTGTGTTGCCGGGAAAACCATTGCAGACCGGGAGGCAGATCGGTCCGGCCGAAGTTCAGAGGCTGGCGAAGCGTTGCGGGATTTCCGGGCCTTTCCTCGATACGGAAGACCTGTTCCGGGGTGCGGTGGCAGCCACACCGATGGAGATGTCAATTGGCCTCGCCACGCTAGGAAATCGGGGGAAACGACCCAAGCCGTATTTCATCTCGCAGATTGAGGATGCGGAGGGAAAGAGCATTTATCGGGCCGAGCCATCTGCCGCGCAGGCGCTCAGCCAGGAGGCGGCGGAGGAGGCTGTCGGGGTTCTGAAAAATCGTTCGGGAACACGGTGCTTCACCGGGGCGACCGGATCCGAGCGGGATGCCTGGACGCTGCGTCTCGGTCCCAGCGGTTCGACCGCGATTTGGATCGGCTTCGACGATCCGAAGAGGATTTCCGGCGAGGCGAGGCTCACCGCGCTGCTCGATGAGTTTGTCGAGCGGTTGGGGAACTGATTTCGCCCGTTTCCGGTCTCGCGCCGCGAACCACCGACCGCGAGATCAGAGAAAATGTTAAATTGTGGAGACTGACTCGAAAGGTGAGCAACGAATGATTCGTTGCGTTTCGACAATCCAAGCCTTGGAGTGGACACGAAGAGGGATTTATTGAATCTTCCATGGGAGGTTTCGCTTTTTTCCGCAGAAACAAACTCATTTTTGGATCGATTCAAAATCATGAACATTGATATTCGCTCACGTGTGCACGCTACATTCTTTGGTTTGATCCTGACGCTATCGATAGTGGCGCGTTTAGCAGGACAAGAAGCCTCTCCTGCGTGGTGGAGAGGCTTGCCGACGCAGCCTGCCAGCGTGAAACCAGCAACACAGGCACAAACAAGCATACTGGCGCTGAGAGCGCTTAAGGCTCTCGACTCGGCTTCGAAAGATCTGGCCAATGAGGTTCGAAAGAACCTTTCCAAAGCTGGCTACAATGAGTCCGCATTGCGGACCAAAGCTCTTTCGGAAGAAGCCCAAGCCAAACCGCTTCTTGCCGAACAATTAATTTCATTGGCTCGACCATTTTATGACGTGCTCGCAGAGGCTGCGCCCAAATGGCTAGATGATCCGGATGACGGGCTGGGTCAACTCCAGTTGAACGGCACAAAAAACCTTAGGAAACCGAGGGATTTCTACCCTTGGTCACAAATTTGGAAGGAACGATACTCTCCAGAAACCCCGGTGAAATCAGGGCAACTGATGAGCGTTTTCGCCCTTCGTTTTGAAACCCTTTCGAAGCACGAACCGTTTGGTAAAGTCCTGGGAAATGCGGACATCACTTCGATTCTGAACCATTCAGTCGATCGACGACTGGAAGGCCTTGAGGGGGGTGAAACACAGATGGCGCTCTTCTCGATGTATGACCACCTCAGTGAGGTATACCGCAGGAATGAAAATTTGTGGTGTGCCGATCTCGCGGATGAACTCAATGGAGTGGCAACTTTTAAAGGGGGGCCAGGCAACAACATGAATGTCGGGGATAGTTACGGAGGAGTGATGGTCACTCGTAGGCACATTCTATTCTGCAATCATGCCCATCCAGCCTACCCCGGATCGCCACCACCCTGGATTAAGGGGCTTGGTTTTCGCATACGATTCGTCACCTCGGAAAGTGTAGTGGTGGAGCGCGAGCTCATCTGGGGACGCAGAGTGGAAGGTCAGGATCTTTGGATTGGCCTTTTGAATGAGGATTTACCGGAGTCAGTGAAAAGTTATCGGCTCTTCCCGAAAATTGACGGATTGAGTGCCGCTGGAAAAGGGATTCTCGGGGCTGTTGAGATCGGATTCTCGCAGGGCAGTTCGCGCCTTCCTCCCGCCGTCAACGCCATGAAATTCCAACAGCACTGTGGGCGCTGTAAAACCTCCCACTATGGAACGCGAACAGAAGTGGATGGTGTCCAGCACTACGAACAAGTGCCGATGGTCTACGTCTCCAATCTTGGAGCGATCGACTGCGATGGTAGTAAGGGTCTGAAACTGCGAGCACTGTTTCGCTACTGCGTTTGGGATGGTGATTCGGGAACACCGCGCTTCCACCTCTTCGGGGACGAACTCCTACTGAGCCGGATTGTTGTTTCAGGAGGCGGAGGAGGTATCACCCTAGGAGATCGGGTGGCGAAACTTAACGAAACAATTGAAGCAGTGGATCTAGGGGCATCGGAGCATGGCAAGATTGAGAACATCACGAAGTATCAAGTCGAAATGGCCACACGTGAAGAACTCGAAGCAACGGAACCGGCGCGTTGAGACTCCTATCAAATTCGCGAGAACCATCAACTCTCCCAAATCGCGCATGTTCCCATCCCGTCCATCTGCGGTTGATTGCTTCGATTTCTCCGGATTTCCCCCTAGTGTAGGAACCCTGCGATGAACGTAGAGAGCTAAGCATCGACATTCGCTCGTCTTCGAAGATGCTGGCCGGCGATGAGCACGCCCGTTCCCGGTCAAGAGGACTTCGACCAGCAGGGACGCACCTTCCGGCTTGAAGTGTTACGTGCCGTACCCGCGGGTTTTATCGATACCGCTGCGACGACCTTCGCCATTTTCTTTGCGATCCAAGTTTTTGACATGCATTGGGCGGTCAAAGCCGCGATGCTTTCTGCGGGAAGTTTGGGTCTGCTATGCAGTCTCTTCATTGTGCAAATCGCGCGGCGGCTCGGCCGACCGGTCAATACGCTCGCCGCATTGATCTGGCTGCTTTCCTTTGTCGGCTTCGCTATTGCCGCTATGGCTAAGGACGATGCCACGCTCTACTTCGCAGGCTGCTTCATCGCGTTCACATTCCTGGGGATGAGCGCGCCGCTCACCTCTCAGATTTATCGGAAGCATTATTCATCGCATTCGCGCGGTCGGCTTTTCTCCATGACGGCCATGATGCGAGCCAGTGCCGCAGGGCTGATCGCGTGGCTGGTCGGCATATGGCTCAATTCTCGTGGGAATGAATTCTCTCCCCTCTTCTGGGGATACGCAGTTGCCTGTCTGGTCATGGCCGGATGCATGCTCATCTTGGCACCAGTTGTCCTGAGAAAAACGCTCCGCTTGCAGTGGTTCGATGCCTTCCGTCACGTTTCCAACGATGCTCCATTTCGGAAACTTCTGACTGTGTGGATGGTCTTCGGTTTGGGAAATCTGATCAGCTACGCGCTATTCGTCGAATACATCAGTAACCCGGTTTACGGCTATGACTATGACCCCAAGAACGTAGGGATCATAACCAGCACCGTGCCGATGGCGGTTTTCATTGTTTGCGTGGTACCATGGGGCACGGTCTTTGACCGCCTGCCTTTCTACTCGGTGCGCGCGCTGGTAAATGTTTTCTTCATTTTTGGCATTCTCATCTACTTCCTGGGCAATGGTTTCATGGCACTCTGCATCGGCATAGGATTGCATGGAGTTGCGAGAGCCGGGGGCAATATCCTGTGGACTCTCTGGGTTACGAAATTTGCAGACAGCGATAAAGTGGTGGAATACATGAGTGTGCATACTTTCCTAACGGGTGCACGAGGAGTCATTGCACCTTTCCTTGCCTTCATGCTTGCTACCTATGCGTCTCCCACATGGGTCGCATGTATTTCAGCATGTCTGATTTTCCTCAGCACGCTTGCCATCGTCCCTGAAATCCTCGAAGAGCATCGAGTCCTGCGATTGAAAAAATCATAAAACCATCGCCCGGGCGCTGTGTAGTGCGCGGGATCTGCGGGTGGTATTGGTGGGAGAGCGGGGAACTCCAAAAAGGCTAGGTCCGATGGGGAAGCAGCTGGGGATTAAGCTTTCCCTCATCATGTTATAATGAGCCTCACGCGGGAGCCAGCCCATGACGAAGAGCGAAACGAGCAAAGCACTGTTGATGAATAGGAAGATCAGTGCCGCGCGTTTCGCGGATACAGTTTCACTGCACCGGTAGGATCTCGTCGAGGAGGCGCTGGATGCCTTTCTCCGCCTGTTCCGATTGCGGGTGGATGCTGCGTGCCTTGAGATACCAAGTCAGGGCGGATCCGGTCTGCTTCGGCGTGCGGTTCTCAAACTGGCGCGCCTTGTCGAGGGATAGGGTGAAATCTGCGACCTTCGGTGCGAGGAGTTCGAGTTCGCGACCCAGCTTGGGATCGTCTGGGAATTGCTCGCGGATGTCGGCCAGTTGCTCCCATGCTCCATAGTTCTGGCCGATACGGGAGAACTCACCGGCCTTGCCGATGGCGGCCTCGATTTTGAGCAGGTTCTCCATGATCTGCTTGAAAGCGTCCTCACGGGTGGCGTCGCCCTGGATGGCCGGGGCGAATTCATACTGGCGCTTGGCGATCTCGCGGTAGTTGCCCTCGGAAAGAAGTCGGTCGAAATCGTTGCGCGCAACGACAATGCCGCTGGAGTTGGTGAGCAGGTTGCGAAATTCTTCCAGCTTGGGGTTGGTCGGCCAGATCTCGGTGGCCTGTTTGATTTTCTCCGCCGCCTTATCGGAATCTCGGCTGATGAGATGGGCTTTCGCTTCCTCGACCGCAAGATCCGAGGCGAGCGTGTAGGCGGCGATGGCGGAATCGACCTTGGAGGAGGGGAAATCCTTCGCGGCGGCCTTGAGGTTAGCTGCGAGTTCCTTGCCTTTCACGTAATCCCTTGCCTGGAGGGTTCCATAGAGTTCATGGAGATCCCGGACATACACCGCGACCCGGCGCTTCTTCTCAAGTGACAGGGTTGCGACCGGCGCAAGGTATTCGCCGAGTGCGTAGGCTTCCATTAGGCGTTGGGAGGCCGAGTGGAGTTCGTCGCGCGAGAGCATCAAATCGAATGCTTCGATGTATTTTGCGACTTCGCGGATGGCCTCGTTGGAGAGGGAGTCGAGCGAGGCTACGGTCGGGGAGATACCCAGGGATTGGGAAAACATTTTCGATACGTCCGAGCCCTTGTCGACGCGGAGTGTGGAGTCCCCGTCTTTCCAGACCTGGTTGTAGAAGCGTGCGGCCATGAGGACGTGCTCGTAGCGGCGCTGCGCGAACCACTGAACCATAGAGACTTGGTATTGTGCCTTGGTTTGGATCGTCTGTGCCTCGGTGCGGATTCTGTTCTCCTTCTTCATTATCTCAATCTCGGCAATGCGGCGCAGTGTGTCGGCGTATTTGAGTGAGTTTGTGCCAGCTCCCGGACCAGCCCGATCCGTTCCGGTGCCGCCCTTAGCCTCTGTGCTGGCAGGTTTGCCTGCGTCGAGGCTCTTGTCGCGGTCATGGCGTGCATCCCAATCGGCCTTGCGGGCAATCGCCTTTTTCTCCTTCTCCATCGATTTGTTCAGATCGTTGAGTGACGAGACGTCATTTTTTGCGAGCAATGCCATGTAGATCGATTCGGCAAGGGACATGCAGAGATTCGCATCGCCGGGATATGCCGAAGCTCGTGGCAGGAGCTGGAAGGCGCCCTTGAGATTGGGGCCGCCGCTGCGGAAAGGGGAGATGGTTGCGAGGATTTCGGCGACGTTCTTGCGATACTCCGCGGCGTCCTCATCGGTCTCTGGCGGTTGGCTGAGGTATTTTTCGAAACGTGCCTTGAGCAGGCGGTTGTCTCCCAATGGGATTGCGACGCCGCCCACGGAGATGGTCTCCGCCGAGGGGTCGAGCATCGGGATTTCCTGGCCGAGCGGTGAGCCAGCGGGTTGCTTCTTGGGTGGCGGGCTGTTGTCCACAGGCAGCGCATTTGCGGGGGGGGTACCCTGGTTCGCAGGCGGGGTGTAGACCTGCGCGAACGCATGTGTGCTGAGCCCGATCAGGATACAAAGGGGAAGTTGTTTCAAAAGGGGAAGCTTTTTCATTTTCGTGGAATTCACTTGTTCGTTTCGTTGCGCCGCTCAGAGGCGGCTGATGTCCGTGGCGACCGGCATGCCGCCCTGCTCGAACCTTACCTTGAAGACGTAACGCTGCTCGCGCTCGATGTTCAAATTATTGAAATTGGAAGGGATCTTGACCGGCACGACCTCTTCGCCGGAAGCGGACTTCACCCGCACGCTGACCACCGATGATGTGTTGCTGTCGCGAAAAAAGCGCTCATCGATCTTGCCCTCGATCAGATATTCGTTGTTCCGGACCTCCTTTTTTCAAAACTTGGTCTGACGTACTGTGGTATGTGAAACGAGCGCAAGCTGAGCGACGGGGTTTGAACTGGGGTGGTGAGCGCGCCGTTCATGTCC
>CAJQKQ010000050.1 GCA_905478925.1 uncultured Verrucomicrobiales bacterium | reverse complement strand
ACTAGGAGCGTGGTCGCTTATGAAATCCATCGCATGTGTCTCCGACCAATATTCCGCGTCGGCTCCGAAGCCGACGTGACCTCCCCCGGAGGGCACCTCAAAATGGAACAGGTCGTTGTCTCGCGCTTCCGCGTGCGGATAGCATTCCGAGCCGAGGATGGGGTCGTTCGCTGCGTTCACAAGGAGGGACGGGATCGCGATGCCGGACAGGACCCGGCGGCAGCTGCTGCGCGTCCAGTAATCCTCTGCATCCTGAAAGCCGTGCAGCGGCGCGGTGAAGCGGTCGTCGAATTCCGCGAAGGTGCGGATGCGCTCCACCCCCTTGGCATCGATCAACCCAGGGAAAAGTTGCTGTTTCGCGACGACCTTCTCTCGCAGCGATTTGAGGAAACGCTCCATGTAGACCCGATTTTGCAGCTCAGTCAGTTTCCGCGAGGAGCAGGCAAGCTCGCAGGGCACGGAGAAAGCGACGGCGGTATCGATCTCAGGGTGGATGCCCGTGCCACGTTCACCGACATATTTGAGCGTGAGATTCCCTCCGAGGCTGAATCCGATGAGGCTGATCCGCTTCGCCGGATGCGTGCTTAGTGCGTGGCGGATGACGAGTTCCAAGTCTTCGGTTTTCCCGCTGTGGTAAAAGGAAGGGAGCCGGTTTATCTCGCCACCGCAGCCGCGAAAACTCCAGGCCAGCACATCCCAGCTGCGCCTCACAGCCGCCGCGGCCATGCCCTGAACGTATTTCGCCCGCGAGCTTCCCTCCAGCCCATGGGAAATGATCACAAGCCGCTCGCCGGCATCGCCTTGCCATTCGAGATCCAGGAAATCCCCGTCATCCAGCTCCAGCCTTTCGCTCCGCCCAGTCACCCTACCGGACTTGCGTAAAAGCACCGGATGGATCGTCTGCAAATGGCCGCCCTGCAGCCATAGCGGCGGACGGTAGGTGGAATTTCCGATGATCGGCATCCGCCTGTTGGTTCAATACCGTTGCGCAGTTTAGAACGGGAACTTGCCGCCTTTTCCTCCGCCGCCCATACCTCCGAGGCCTTTCATCATGTCGCCCATGCCTCCGGCTCCGCCCATCGCCTTCATCATGTTCTTCATCTTGCCGGGCGATTTCATCATCTTGCGCATCTCGCCGAACTGCTTGATGAGCTGATTCACCTGCATCATGGAAGTGCCCGATCCGGCGGCGATGCGCTGGCGGCGCGAGGCCTTGATGATCTCAGGGCGCGAGCGCTCATAAGGTGTCATGGAAAGCACGATGGCCTCGGTGCGCTTGAGCTTGCTGTCGTCCAGCGCGCCTGTGGGAAGCTGCTTCTTGATTTTGTTGAAACCCGGCATCATCCCCAGCAAACCTTCCAGTGGCCCGAGGTTCTGTATCATTTTCATCTGGCCCAGGAAGTCGTTGAAATCGAATTTGCCGGACTGCATCCGCTTCATCGAGTGCATCGCTTCTTCCTCGTTCACCTTGTCGGCGACGTTCTCGACCATGCTGACGATGTCGCCCATGCCGAGGATGCGGTCTGCCATCCGCGAGGGGTGGAACTCCATCAGCTGATCCAACTTCTCGCCCTCACCCGCGTACTTGATCGGCTTCCCGGTGACCTCGCGCATCGACAGCGCCGCACCGCCTCGCGCATCGCCGTCGAGCTTCGTCAGGACGATCCCGGAGATTCCGACCGCTTCGTCGAAATGGGTCGCCACGGAAACCGCCATCTGGCCTGTCGCCGCATCGGCGACGAGCAAGGTCTCCTTCGGTTTGATGAAAGCATTCAGCTCCTTGAGTTCCCCGATGAGCCTCTCATCGATCTCCTGACGGCCCGCCGTATCGAAAATCAGGACGGTCGCTCCGATTTCCTCGCCGTATGCGATGGCCTCGCGGGCAACCTTGATCAAATCCTTCTCGTCCTTTTCTGGAGCGAATACCGGCACGTCAATCTGCCCTGCCAGCGTCACCAATTGGTCGATGGCGGCGGGCCGATAGAGGTCGCAAGCAACGAGCAGCGGCCTGCGACTTTCCTTCTTCAGGCGGCGGGCCAGCTTCGCCGAGGTGGTGGTCTTACCTGCACCGTTCAAGCCCACCATCAGGATACGGGCGGGCGGATTGAGATCGAGCGGTACATTGTCGCCGCCCAGAACTCGGGTCAGCTCGTCCTGGAAAAGTTTTACAATCTGCTCGCCGGGCTTGATTGATTTCAGGACATCCTCACCCGTCGAGGCCTCCTTCACCCGGGCGATAAGCTCCTTCGCCACACCGAACTCCACATCCGCCTCAAGCAGCGCGATCCGAATTTCGCGCAGGGCGTCAGTGATGTTGTCTTCGGAAATCTTTCCGACTCCACGGAGGTTCCGGAAGGTCTTGTCGAGGCTGTCGCTCAGGGCTGAAAACATGCCGCAGGCTACGTCTCAAAATTCAAATCTCAAATCTCAAAATTCACCGCCAACCCGATTTTCCAAACTCCCCCACCCGACTGGCTCCCACTTTCCATGCAGCAATGTGCGGAAAACAGGTAATCCGTGCTCTTCATTCGCGGCCATTGGCGCGAATTCGCGGTTAAGCTCTTCCTACTCATCCGGCAGATACGCGGCCTCTCTATCGAGCTGGAATCCCCATTTCAGCAAGGTTTCGGTCTCCTTTCCGTCAGCGGTTTTCCATGTCACCCGCACGTTGCAAACCGGCTGCCTGAGGCGGCGGTTCACCTGCCAAGAGAACAGCTTGCCCTCGCTGGCGTAATTTGCCGGAACTTCGCCAAAGCCGGCCACCTGCATTCGCAGCGTCGCCGGATCGATGTTCTCCGCGGTGGAGAGATCTACGGAAATTTCCGGTAGCCGCGAGTTGATGATCGCGCCCGGTTGCGGCGCCACGGGAAACGGAAGCTTCTTTACAAGCCCCGTCCCGGCCGCGCCGGGCAGGCTGGACTGCGAATCGCGGAAGCTCGTGGCAAAATCGAAGATTTTGTCGTAATTGCCGAGTATCACGTAGCGGGGAAGGACATTGTTCTGCACTGACCGTTTCACCTTCCCGGGATGAACCGTAAAAAGATGGGTGTAGCCGAGCTCGGCTGCCTTGCCGAACATCTCCTCCGTGAAATAGCCGCCGGGATACGCGAAAGTGTCCACCGTCGTGTCGAATTTCGCTTCGAGGTAACGCTTCGATTCGCCCATCTCCAGATTGAGGAATTTATCGAAAGCCTCCACTCCCTGCTTGCGAAATTTCTTCACCGTCTGTGGAAAGGGGTGGCTCACCGAATGGCTCCCAATGGTCGCACCGTTGGCCATCATTTCCTCGATCATTGCGGTCGTCAGCGCCTTGCCCCCGCCATCGACGTAATTCTTGTAGAGGTAGATCGTGAACGGGTAGCCGAACTCTTTAAGAATAGGGAAAGCCTCGGTGTAGGTGGATTTCCAGCCGTCATCCATCGTGATCACGATCGCCTTCGCGGGGATCGCCTTGCCGCTGTCCTTCCACGCGATGAAATCGGCCATCGGGATCACCGGAATGCCGAGATCGCGTATCGTCTCCATCTGCTTGCGGAACTTCGAGGTCCGGATCCGCATCGCGGTCTCCCTCTCATTCTTGGAAAAATCGTGATATCCCAGCACCGCCACGCGCACCCCGTCGTCCGGGATATCCAGGGAAACAGCAGGCTGGGCGACGGGTGCGGGATCCGCCCCTTCCGTCTGTGCGGACAAGGTAACGGCCAACGCCGCCCATCCGATGATCATTCCCTCAATCAAATTCATTTCTTCCGAAGGTTAGCCGCGAATCCAGCTCGTGCAATCCAAACGCCTACTCAATTCCCGGGGCGCAGCCAGCAGAATTGCCGCGGCAACCATCCCCGGACTTGCCAAGCCTATCCCTGAACCGATAGATTCCAGATGGATGGTAAAACGCTTAGCCCAACTGGAATTCCGTTTCCCCGCATGGTTGCGGGCAACCAAACCATCCCCGAAAAAATGCCCGCGTGGCAGCCGTCCCGACCACTTCGACTCCGAACTTACCGCGTGGTGCCAGGAAACGGCCGAAACACTGGGAATGCCGGAGCTCGCCAAGATAGTCCGCGTCTGCTGGAACCCCCGAATGCGAACCACCGCTGGCCGTGCATGGTGGCCTGATCGGAAAATCGAACTAAACCCAAAGATCCGGAAAATCGCCGAGGAGGAGATCTGGAGGACGCTCAAGCATGAGTTCGCCCACCTCATCGCCTACGAGCGCTGCGGCAGGCGCCGCATCGCCCCCCACGGCCCGGAGTGGCGTGCCGCCTGCGCGGAGATCGGCATCCCCGGCGAGACCACGACCCATTCCCTGCCCTTGGAAGGCAGGAAGATGAAACGGAAGCATTCCTACGCCTGCCCTTCCTGCCTCGTCGTCACCACCAGGGTCAGGCCTTTTCGCCGCGCGATCGCATGCTACCCATGCTGCCAGAAGTTCAACGGCGGCCAATACCACGACCGTTTCCGACTGGTCAAAAAAGCCATCCGAAACGAAACTTAGATAGCTGCTGGCACGCGCGCCGCTGTTCGGGTTGCAAGCCCGGGGAAACGGGCTAGGATCCTGCCATGTCATCTTTCGACTTCATCCACCACACCGCGTTGATCTACGGCTTCTCGCCAACCATCATCATCATTCTCGTAGCGACCGCTCTTGCCAGCTGGCTTGTCAGCAGCACACTGAAACGCCGCTTCAAAGACTATTCCCAGATCCCCATCCGCTACACCGGCGCCCAGATCGCCGAAACCATGCTCCGTGAAAACGGAATCAATGACGTCCGCGTCGTCAGCACACCGGGAAAGCTCACCGACCACTACGATCCGATCTCGAAGACCGTCAATCTCAGCGAATCGGTTTATCGAATGAACAACATCGCCGCCGCCGCTGTCGCCGCCCACGAATGTGGCCATGCCGTCCAGCACGCGAAATCCTACGCATGGCTCACCATGCGCTCAAAAATGGTTCCCGCCGTGCAGTTCGCCAGCAACACCATGAACATGCTTTTCATGGCCATGTTCTTTGCGTCCGCCTTCTTCCAGAATCCAATGTTCCTCTACATCTGGGTTAGCCTCTTCGCCATCACCACACTCTTCTCGGTGGTCACACTCCCCGTCGAGTTCGATGCCAGCAAGCGCGCTCTCGTCTGGCTGGAAAACTCCAACGTCTCCTCATCCATGGAGCACGAAAAAGCGAAGAATGCCCTCTTCTGGGCTGCCATGACCTACGTCGTCGCAGCACTCGGATCCATCGCGATGCTCATCTACTACGTCTCCATGCTCCTCGGACGCAGGGACTAAAAAGTGGCGGCGATCTTCGGTCGCCGCCTTCCTTTTTCAGCCGAAATACCTCGGCTCGCTCCCGGGCTTCCACTTGATGTTGCAGCCGCTGCTGGGAATCCCCTTTTTCGGAACCTCCCCGCCAAGCATCTTCCCGATCGCCGCCCGCAGGTCATCGCCGGTCGCAGAACCGCGTCCCGGCCTGCTGTCGTCGAACTGCCCCGCATAGGCCAGCCTGCCCTCTCCATCGAACAAGAAGAAATCCGGAGTACAGGCGGCTCCGTAGGATTTCGCCGTCATCTGCGTCCGATCCAACAGGTAGGGGAAATCCCAGCCGCTCTCCTTTGCAAAATCCTTCATCGGCTCCGGCCCGTCCTGCGGGTATTTCTCAAGATCGTTCGAATTGATCGCCACGGTTTTCACACCCACCCCGGCGGCCTCCTTCGCAAGCACCCCGAGTTGTTTCGCAAGATGGATGACAAACGGGCAGTGGTTGCACAGGAAAACCACAACAGTCCCGCTCGCCCCCGCCACATCCTTGAGCGAGTGGTTCTTCTTCCACGCATCCGGCAGCTCGAAGCCCGGCGCGTTGTCCCCATACCTCAATTCGAATATCGATGAAACTTCAGCCATGCGTGATATCTTAGGGAACGCAAAGAGCTCACGCAACCCGAGTCTTCTTCTTATTTGGGGTTTAGGGTTTAAAAATTAGAATTTCGAGTGTAACGAGCAGCGTGCTCACGTCGGAGGAAACAGCCCGCTACTCCCGCCACCTCCTTATCCCGGAGATAGGCGAGGCTGGCCAGTTGCGTCTGAAAAACGCCTCCGTCCTGCTCATCGGCACCGGCGGCCTCGGCTCTCCCGCCGCCCTCTACCTCGCCGCCGCAGGAGTCGGTCGCCTCGGTTTGGTGGATCCGGATACCGTCGATCTCTCAAATCTCCAGCGCCAGCTCCTCCACTCGGATTCCACCATCGGAAAGCCGAAACTCGATTCCGCCGCCGCCCGCCTCCACGAGACCAACCCCCACATCACCCTCGAACTCCATCCCGTCCGCTTCACTCCGGAAAACGCCATCAAGATCGCCAAAAACTACGATATCATCCTCGACGGCTCCGACAATTTCCCCACCCGTTTCCTCGCCAACGACACCGCCTTTTTCCTGAAAAAACCCCTGATCTACGGAGCCATCCACCGCTTCGATGGCCAGATGACCGTCTTCGCCCCCCACATCGGCGGCCCCTGCTACCGCTGCCTCCTACCGGAAACCCCCGCCCCGGGCGCCGTCCCCTCATGCAACGAAGCCGGTGTCCTCGGCGTCCTCCCCGGCATCATCGGCTCCCTCCAGGCGATGGAGGCGATCAAGCTCATCCTCGGATCCGGCGAACCACCTCTCGGAAAAATCCTAACCTACGATGCACTTCGCACTTCCTTTCGTTCCCTGAAACTCCCCCACGATCCGGCTTGCCGCCTTTGCGGCGACAACCCCACCATAATCTCCGTAACCAACCCCGAAACCAGCGCAGACCCCTCCTGCGAAATCCACGATCCCACCATGCAAACCATCACCGCCGCCGAACTCAAAGCTCGCCTCGATGCTGACGACCTCAACGCCATTCTTATCGATGTTCGTGATCAGGAGGAATGGGACGTCGTCCACATCCCACAGGCAAAGCTCGTCCCTCTCCAGACCATCCCCACCTACGCCCCGAACCTACCCAAGGACACCCACATCATCATTCACTGCAAGGCCGGCATGCGCTCCGCCAAAGCCTGCGAATATCTCACCTCCCTCGGTTTCGAAAACATCACCAACGTCACCGGCGGCATGGATGCCTTCCAGAAGCTGTGAGTCGACGGGAAATCCATCTTGGTTGCCCCCGGCTTCTCCATTAGAATAAATTCATACTTCATGAAAGCAAAGGTCACCTACTGGTCGGAAACCGACGGCACCCACCTCGGCTATCTGAATGAATACCCCGATCACTGGACTCAGGGTGAGAGCCTAGAAGACCTCAAAGAGCACCTCAAGGATCTCCACGAAATGTTCGAGTCGCAGACAATCCCCGGAATCCGCAAGGAAGTTGAAATGGAATTCGCGTGAAAAACCGCGATCCAGATCAAGGAGCTGGGATCCGGTTCTTGAAATAACCTCCCCCCCGGTCTGCTTCATATTTTCTTCCATTCCCGCCCGTTTGCGACCACTTGTCCGCAGCAGCTTCAGCGAAAAGCGATTGGCGGTCAGAATCCCTCCTCTTCCTTGGGGTTTAGAATTTAAAATTTAAAATTTCACGCCGTGTCCAGCCTCCTCTCCGCCAACGAAATCCGCCTTGCCTACTCCTACCAGAACCTTCTCGACGGCGTCACCCTCGCCGTCGCCTCAGGTGAAAAGGTCGGTCTCGTAGGTAGAAATGGCTGCGGCAAGACCTCACTCCTGAAAATCCTCACCGGCGAGACCCAGTCGGATTCCGGGGAAATCTCCCTCCGCCGCGGCATCCGCACCGGATACCTTCCGCAGGAATTCGAACTCGATCCCGACGTCTCTGTCCACGAGAACATCGCCGCCGGAGCGGCGGACATCGTCGAGGCCATCCGCCGCTACGAAAACGGCGACGGCACCGAAACCGAGCTCCACGATTTCCTCGAGTTCATCGACCACACGGATGGCTGGAACCTCGATGCCCGCATCCTTTCCCTTTCCAACGCTCTCGGCACCCCTCCGCTCGATGCCCCCACCGGGCCACTCTCCGGAGGGGAAAAACGCCGCGTCGCCCTCTGCCGCGCCCTTGCCTGTCAGCCGGACCTGCTCCTCCTTGACGAACCGACCAACCACCTCGACGCAGAGTCCATCCGCTGGCTGGAGGATGTCCTGAAAAACTTCGCCGGTGCCGTCATCTTCGTCACCCACGATCGTTACTTCCTCGATATCATCGCCACCCGTATCATCGAGATCGATCAGGGAAAAGCCTACTCCCACGAAGGCAACTACACCGCATTTCTAGAGTCCAAAGCCATCCGCCAACAAATCGCCGGAAAAACCGAACAAAAACGCCAAAAATTCCTTAAATCAGAGCTCGAATGGGTGCGCTCCGGTGTCAAAGCCCGTGGCACAAAACAACAAAGCCGCCTGGACGCCTTCTACGAAGTCGAAGGCCAGGAAGCTCCGCCCGAGGAACGCGAAATGGATCTCCTCCTCCCACCTGCCGCAGACCTCGGAAACGTCGTCATCGAGCTTGAGCAGGCGGGCGTGAACGTCGGCACCGAAGGACTCCCCCGCTGGCTCTTCCGCCATCTCGATCTCTCCATCCGCCCCGGCACCTGCACCGGCATCGTCGGAAAAAACGGCGTCGGAAAAACCACTCTCCTCAAGCTCTGCCTCGACCAACTCCAGCCCACCGAAGGCACCGCAGTCCTCGGGAAGCGCGTCAAGATCAACTACATCGACCAGACCCGCATGCAGCTCGACGGCACCGGCTCCCTGCTGGATGAAATTTCCGATGGCAACGAGAAAGTCCAGTTCGGCAATGAATCCCTCGGTGCCCGTGCCTACCTCCGCCGCTTCCTTTTTAACAACGAGCGCATCAACGAACGCGTCGACC
The DNA here is from genome assembly GCA_905478925.1 of uncultured Verrucomicrobiales bacterium. Classification (GTDB taxonomy): domain Bacteria; phylum Verrucomicrobiota; class Verrucomicrobiia; order Verrucomicrobiales; family Akkermansiaceae; genus Luteolibacter. The sequence continues at coordinate 6,012 of CAJQKQ010000050.1, read as the reverse complement.
TCCTTTCCGGCGGCGAACGCGCCCGCCTCATGCTAGCCAAAGTCCTCAAGACTGGCGGCAACCTCATCGTCCTCGACGAGCCCACCAACGACCTCGACCTGCCCTCGCTCCGCATGCTTGAGGAAGCTCTATCCTCCTTCGGCGGCTCCATCCTCTGCGTCTCCCACGACCGCTACTTCCTAGACCGTATCTGCGACCAGATCATCGCCTTCGAGGACGGCGGTATCCACGTCACCCCCGGCAACTACTCCTACTACCTGGAAAAACGCCAACACCGCGAGGCCGCCCAGAAAAACCAAGCGAAAGCCTACAAAGCCCTGAAAAACCCGAAGGCCGCGTCGAAATCATCCGCAAAACCCCGCCGACTTTCCCAAAAGGAACGCGCCGAAATCGAAGGCATCGAAGACCGCATCTTTGCTGCTGAGGACAAAGTCACCACCATCGAGACGCGCATGAACGATCCGGAATTCCAGCTCAACCATTACGAGAAAATCCCCGCCGAAATGGAAAAACTCGAAGCCGCCCGCGCCACCACCACCGCCCTCTACACCCGCTGGGAAGAACTCCAGGCCATCGCCGACGCAGCGGAGTGAAATGTAGCGGCGATCTTCAGACGCCGCTCTCTCCTTTCCTTTTCCATCAGAAATGGCAATTTGATTGCCATGAGCATTACCATCACCCTTGGCAATTCTGGTCGCCTCGTCCACTGTATCTGAATCGGAAATCGAATATCTAAAATGACCGGTAGCGTTGTTAGAAGTAGCAACGTGACGACGGATTACATCCGCAATATACCGCTCAAACCCCCACCAAGACCGGCGTCCCGTAGGTCGTGAATCCCGTCGATTCCTCCACCCGGATATCGAGAATCTCGCCGGTCAGGCGGTCGGCATCGCCCTCGAAGATCACGATCTTGTTCTGCGGCGTGCGGCCGCTGAGGGTCGAAGGATTATACTTCGACGAGCCCTCGCAAAGCACCCGCTGAACGGAGCCAACGATCGCCGCGTTCTTCTCCTTCGCGAGGCGATCCACGATTTCCAGAAGACGCTGGTTGCGCTCCTCCTTCACCTCCTCAGGCAGCTGGCCTTCCATTTCCGCAGCCGGAGTGTCCTTGCGTTTCGAGTAGCGGAACACGAAGGCGTTATCGAACTGCAGACGTTCTACGGTATCCACCGTAGCTTGGAAATCCTCCTCGGTCTCGCCAGGGAAACCGACGATGATGTCAGTGGTGATCGCGATGTCTGGCCTCGCCGCCCTCATCTTCTCGCAGATCTCGACGAATTTCGCGTTTTTGTAAGGCCGCCGCATCGTTTTTAAAATCCTGTCCGATCCGCTCTGCATCGGAAAATGGATGTGCGACATCAGTTTCGGCAGATAGGTGAACGCAGCGACCAGGTCATCCCGGTAGCCGATGGGGTGAGGGGAGATGAAACGGATCCGCTCGATGCCACCCACCTCATGCACCGCCTCAAGCAGCTGCACAAAAGGCGATTTCCCATCCACTTTCGGGAACTCGGTGCGGCCGTAAAGGTTTACGATCTGGCCGAGCAGTGTGATCTCCTTCACGCCCTGCCCAGCGAGAAATTCCACCTCTTTCACGATCTCCGCGATCGGTCGGCCACGCTCTTTTCCGCGAGTGTCGGGGACGATGCAGAAGGAGCAGCGCATGTTGCAGCCCTGCATGATGGAAACGAAGGCGGAGGCGTTGCGTGCCTTGGGCAGGTGGTCACGTATCGTATTCTGGGAATCCGTTTCTTCCTCGATGTCGCAGACCGACGTTCCGCTCAGCGAAAGAGCCGGATCATCCATCCGCGCCTCCAGGCGCTTGCTAAGTATCCCATCCACATATTCGAAAACCTTGTGGTATTTCTGCGTGCCGACCACCACATCAAGGTGCGGGATACGCTCGAACAGCTCCTGTCCGCGCGATTGCGCCATACAACCCATGAAGCCGTAGACCACGTGGGAGCGCTTCTTCCGCTGCTTACCCATGATCCCCATTTTCCCCAACGCCTTCTGCTCCGCTTGATCACGCACGGAGCAGGTGTTGATCAGCACCGCGTCCGCATCCTTCTCGGTCTGCGTCAGCGTGTAGCCGCCCTCGGTGAACATCCGCGCCACCTGCTCGGTGTCGCGCTCGTTCATCTGGCAACCGTAGGTCTTGAGATAAACTTTCGGCATCAGTGGTAAATGGTCAGGCCAGTTTCAGGCGCTCGTCGGATTCGATCTTTTCCGTAAGCGTCGAGTAGCCGCCCAGCAACTGCATGTTGAAGCAGTGGAGATAGATCGTGAAAATCTTCGGATCGAACACATCGACGAGCTTGTCCACCGTCGCATCGAGCTTCTCCTTGTCCAGACCCTTCGGGAGCTCGCCGACCACCGAACCCTTGCCGTCATGGGGAATACCCAAGCCGTCGCAGAACATGCCGAGCATGGATTGCTGACCCGCCAGCAGGTAGCCTTGCAGGATTTGATCCCCGATCGCTTCGCAGGCATTGATCTGGAGGGTCTTGTGGAACCAGGCGTATTGATCCGCCAAGGCTTTCTTCTGGATAAATACAGGCCTGAGCTTGCGCTTCCCGGCAAGCGTCGAAAGGGCAGACTTGTAGACATTCCTGTCGTTGGCGCGAAACCAATCAAGGATTTCGGTTACAACAGCGGGATCGACGGCGGAAAAGATTTCGTGGGATTTCACAGTGAGGAACTTTGGATGGGCGGGAAGTCAAATGGCTCCGCACCGATTACGCAACCCTCTTTCGCAGTTCACTTCCCGCCGCCCACCTCTCCCAGCGACTCCTCAACCGCCCAAAGCACCTTCGTTTCGATATCTTTCCCCACCGGCCTGTTGCCCTTCGCGCAATCCACGAACCACTTGCCCAGCAGTTTCCGCCGCTCCTGCGGGAAATTCCTCGTGAAACCCTCCTCATCCGGAGCGCCCAGCACCTCGATGTCCCGCCGACCGTGCGCCCTTTCGAGTATGCGCCCGTAGCGCACCAACACACCATCCAGCAGGATCCACGGGAAATTGATGTTCCCGGGCGGCCCCATCACCAGCTCCTTGGTTTCGCCGGTGGAAAATTTCACGCCCTGCTTTAGATCGACCCGCAGATCGGGAAGCATCCCGCCCTTGAACCAAGCCGCACCCGCCCCGCCCAGGACACCCAGCAGCGTCCCGAAGCCATGCGTCAACCCACCTGTCGAAATATCCACCACCGCACCGCCCGCCGCACCCGTCGCCGCCGCCAATAGCGTCAACTGCCCCCGGCTCAGCCCCCATTTCATCCATACCTCCTCGCTCTCAAGGTCGATATCCTGAAAATTCTCCTCGCCGCTCTCCACCTTGAGCAAATGGTGCCGGTAGATCTTCAGCAACTTTCCGAAACACCCCCGCTCCAGCTTCTTCAGCCGGTCGAAATATTTCACCCTGAGGTCGTCCTCCTTCTGTTTCCGGCGCGTGGGCATCCGCTCGTCCTTGTCCTCGATTCTCGCCCGCACCCTCAGCTCCAGCGCCTCCGCAAGGAACTCCCGCACCACTTCCGCCGCCTCGTTCCGCCGCTCATCCCACTCCAGCTCGATCAGCGAAATCGTCTCCTCCAGCATGCCCCGGTGCCGCTCCTCGATCTCCAGCAGAGCCTTCATCAGCAGCAGCCGCTGCTCGTATTTTGCACGGTGTGCGTTGAAGGTCCGCACCAGGTTGAACGCGCTCCCGAGCTTTTCACGCCACTGCTCTTTCTGTCCCGGCGGCGCAGCTTCCCGCACATTCATCAGCGCCAGCCGCGGCCTGCCCGTCCACCGAAGGATTTCCATTTCCGCAAGGAAATCATCACGCAGAGGCTTCCCGGGATCCACCACATAGAGCACTCCTGCACCGTCCAGCAACGGCTCGAGCAGGCGTTTCTCATCCGCGAAATCCCCACCCTTTTCCTTCACAAATCTACGCAGCGTATCCCGCCCCGGAGTGCCTTCGCCATGCATCCCTTGGATCTCTCGCATTGCCTCCACAGGCCTGGAAAACCCCGGCGTATCAATGAATCTCACGCACTCCTTCTTACCGAAAACCACCTTGTGCGCCTGCGCCCGCGTGGTCTCACCCGGCGTCGGACTCACCCGAATCAACTCGTTGTCGTCGATCTCCAGCAAGGTCGCGATCACCGCGCTCTTGCCCATGTTCACGCGTCCCACCACTGCGAATTCCGGCACACTTTCACTCATCGCTCTTCCTCCTCATAGAAAAATGTCTCCGCCGCGGAATCAGCCAGCCCGTCCACAAAATCCATCCAGATCCCTTTTTCCTCATCCTTCACTTCCCCCGGTTTTCCGTCCGCAGCATTCGCCACCAGGAAATGAATCATCGTATCCGATCCTGCGATACTCCGGATCTGCGAGTGCAGCGCCTTCATTCTGGCAGGCGAGAGTGCCCAACCCTCCGCCAGCAGGACAACGCCAGCCGGGGCATTCCGTATCGATTTCGCGGCATCCTCCTCACCCTTCCCATCCCAAACACCCACCTCGTGCCACTGCCCCGGATTCACCCGCATCCTCCGCAACAGGAAGCCGCGCAAATCCTGCTCCTTCAGTCCGGTGCCCCCGACATCCAGCACCAGCACCCCGTCCAGCGGAGCCTCGCTCACGTCCGCCCGCCGCGTCCCCATGACCTCCCGCCAAAGTCCACGATGCCGCTTCGCCTGGAAATCCAATGCGCCCAGTGCCGCCCTCTCCTTATAGAGCGCCAAACCCCACAGCGCGGCTCTCGGTAGCACTCCCCAAAAAGAGATCGCAGAGAAAAGAAACAGCCACCAACCCGGCGAATACTCCAAATTGTTACTGCCCCGCCATAAGGTTCCCTCGATCACATCCTTATCCACAGTCCCCTTCGGAAAAGCCCAACCCCAAGGAGAACTCAAAAATCCACACACCTCATTGATCCGCCCGGCCATCCACTCCGGCGTCGTCGATTCCCAGAAAAAAACCACCTCCAGAAACCATAAACACCCCAGCAGCCCGGCCATCATCCCCACCGAAAACATCACCGCCCCCGCCTGCGTCATCCGCACAAAATTCCACCCCAGCGCCTCCCATCCCTTCCCGCCCTCAAGCCTCAACACCCGCCACCATTCCATTTTTCCCGCACCTCCTAGCTTCCCGACCAACCACCCCAGAAACTTCGGCACGAAACCCAAGCTCTTCGAAAACCTACCCCTCAACACCCACGCCAAGCCGCCCCCCACCAAGATCAGCAAAGGCAAGCCCACCGCCACCCCCAGCAACATCGGCACATGAAACCCCATCCGCTCCCGATCCAGCATCCCGGTCATCACCGCTATCCCCGCCAGAAACATCCCGATCGCCACCAGCACCCCCACCAGAAACCTTCCACTCGACCAAACCTCCCCCGGCGTTTCGCCAATCCCGATCCGGGATTCCTCCAGCCAAATACGAATCCCCACCCGCCTAGCCTCCGCCCCTTCCAAACCTTTAACCGCAGCCCTCACCCGCCCCTCATCCACCGCCCTAGCCTCCTCCCCGCGACCCGCCAGAGCCTCGAAATCCACCAGATCTCGCAATGTCCACCGTGCCTTCAACACCCACACCCTACCCACCACAACCCACCCCGCGCAACAGCATTACCCGCCCGGAGAGGAGGGGCTGACACCAGTCTGCCCCCCGCTCACCTCAATTCAGCTTTCGAGTTTGGAAATTAACGTTTATCTTCCACCCACCATGCGCAACCCCGCTCCCATCATCGCCACCCTGATGCTCGGCGCACTCATCGCTTTCCTCCTGATTCGCCAGGAAAAGCCCACCCCGCCCCAACCCCAACCCCAACCCCCGGCACCGCCCGCGCCAAGCCGCCCTTCCCCCGCCCTCTCCTTCCTGGCAGAGCCGCCCGACTGGACCGCGCTGGATGCATTCCAACACACCATCACCCGCAGCGATTTCGAACGGCTCCTCACCCAAATTTTCACCACCGACGAAACCTGGCGCCAATACATCACCTTCAATGAAGGCTCA
>CAJQKQ010000049.1 GCA_905478925.1 uncultured Verrucomicrobiales bacterium | reverse complement strand
GCTCATCCGGGGTCAGCTTGATATGATGCTTTTTGTTTGGCATCACCTAACGAAACCGTAATTTGTAAAAGTACAAGTCAAAAAACCGAAAAAGAGCGACGATTTAGATCTGTCTATGCACTAGTTCGGGTGTGGACTATTTGCGTCCGAGAAATTGAGGGGGCGGGAATCTTACACCGCTTTGCCCCTGACGCAGAGTGGGAATCGATTTCTCCTGCTACTTGTAGAACACCGTGAAGTAGATCAGCAGCAGGACGCCGAGGCCGAAGGTGAAGGCGTATGCCTGGAGGTTGCCGGACTGGGCTTTGCGGAAGAGGTTGCCGGTGGATTCGGCAAGGCGGGAGAGTCCGCCGACAAGGATGCCGTTGATCAGGATTTCATCGAAGAAGTGGACGATGGAGGCGACTCCGTCCTGGAGGTATTTGACGATGCCCTTGTCGTAGATCGCATCGATGTAGAAGCGGTTGCGGAAGAGCGGGATGGAGATGGGATCCTTGTCCTTGCCGTTGTAGAGGATGAACCCGGCGGCGAGGCCGAGGACGAGAGAGGCGAGGGAGGCGATGAGCACCACCGTGTGGCCTTCGGCGTGGTGGCCGCCGTGGTCGGGGCGGATGGCGTTGAGCGCGCCGGAGAGGAAGGGGAAGCCGGAGAAAATCGCCATGCCAGCGAGGGCGACGAGTGGGATGAGCATGAGCGGCCCGACTTCCTTGGCGTGGTCGGCGTTTTGCGAACGGGTTTTGCCGAGGAAGGTGATGACGAAGGCGCGAGTCATGTAGAAAGTCGTGAGGAAAGCGACGAGGACGGCGATGGCGAAGAGTGCCTTGTTGCCATTGTAGGCGGCGGCGAGGATCTCCTCCTTCGACCAGAAGCCGGAGGTGACGTAGGGTACGGCGATGAGGGCTGCGGTGCCGATGGCGAAGGTGATCGCGGTGATCGGCATTTTCTTAAGCAGGCCGCCCATTTTCCAGATATTCTGTTCGTGGTGGCAGGCGTAGATGATGGCGCCGGAGCCGAGGAAGAGCAGCGCCTTGAACCAGGCGTGGGTGAAGAGGTGGAACATGCTCGCCTCACCGACGAGCAGGCCGACAGCCATGATCATGTAGCCGAGCTGGGAGAGGGTGGAGTAGGCGAGGATTTTTTTGATATCGTCCTGCTGGGTGGCCATCAGGGCGGCCATCAGCGAGGTGATGGCGCCGATCCATGCGATGGTGGTGCCGGAGAAACCTTCGAAAGCGTCGGCTCCGATGGAGAACTGAACGCGGAAGAGCATGTAGACGCCGGCGGCGACCATGGTGGCGGCGTGGATGAGGGCGGAGACTGGAGTTGGGCCTTCCATCGCATCTGGGAGCCAGATGTGGAGGGGCAGTTGGGCGGATTTGCCGACGGCACCGCAGAACACGCAGAGCAGGGCGGCTCCGAGGACACCGGCTGAAACGGTGGCGACACCGCCGCTTTCCGCCCATTGTGTCATGCCGTCGAAGGTGAGAGTGCCGGTGATGCCCCACAGCATGAGGATGCCGATCATGAAACCGAAGTCGCCGATGCGGTTGGTGAGGAAGGCTTTTTTCGCGGCGTCTGCGGCGGAGTCCTTTTCATACCAATGGCCGATGAGCAGGTAGGAGCTGAGGCCGACCAACTCCCAAAAGATGAAGGTCATGATAAAATTCGAGGCCAGGACGATACCTGTCATCGAGAACATGAAGAGCGCGAGGCCGGTGAAGTAACGGGCTTTCGCCGAATCGTCCTTCATGTAGGCGAGGGAGAAGACGTGCACCAGCAGGCCGACGCCGGTGACGACGATCATCATGCCGGTGGAGAGCTTGTCGAGGGTGATGCCGATATCGACGCTGAAGTTACCGATTGTAGCCCATGGGAAGGACATGGAATCGGTTTTTCCGAGGCAGAGCAGGGCGATGACGAAGGTGGCGGCGGCGGATGCGGTCGAAACCCAATGCGCGACACCGATTTTCCGGAGGAAAAGCTGGTTCGAGACGGCGGCCAGGAGAGGGAGGATGAGGAGAAGCCAGGGCATGGTCGTGTGCGGGGGAAGATGGGGGAAGGCGGGCGGGCATTCCAAGCATGAAATTTGCTTTGGGGGGTGTGGAGCGCGGGTTTTTAAGCCGCTGGCTTGCGCTCCGATGTGGGGAGTGGGCGGAAGAACTGGCGGAGTTCACCCCAGCGGCTTGAAAAGCCGCGCTCCATAGGGGACTCCAAACTTACCGTTTCACGCTGACTTCCTTGATGAGGACGTCATTTCCGGCTCCGGAGGCATCGAGGAGGAAGTTCCAGCCGAGCTTGCCGGTGAATTTGGCGTCCGCGAGAGTCCAGGTGTGGGTGTGCCATTTGTTGTCGCCGGCGACGCCCCACCAAATTTTCGGGGAGTTGGTGCCGTAGGTGGACTCGTAGGTGAGGTTGAAGCCGGTAGGGTTTTCCTGGCCACCCTCGGAGGGGATGCGTTTGGCGGTGACCGTGATCTCGATTTCGCTGTTACCTGGGGAAACGAAGCCGGGGGCGGTGAGGAAGGTGGTGCGGAATACCGGCGGATTCGCGGTGAGGTGCAGGCGGTTGGCTTCCAATTTCTCATCCCACGGGGTATCGGAGGGCAGCACTTGGTGGAGGCCGTCGGATTTGTTGGTTTCGCCGAGGGTGACGCGGACGGTGTCGTTGCCGGAGAGATCGGGTGAGGTGGGGATGGAAGCGGGCCCGGTGGGCAGTTTGGCCAAGGTGGCGGGGTCGGTTTCTAGGAAAATTTGAGTAAAGCCGAGGGCGAGTGCGAGCGGAGCGGCTTCGGCGAGGGCGGCCTCCCCGCCGCTGAGGGTGATGTGGACGGGTATTTCTGAATCCGTGCCGTGTGTGGCGAGGAGTTTGCGGAGGGTGGGCAGCACGCTGGCGAGGACGAAGCCGCAGCCTTCGGAGCAAGGGAAGGGGCTGAGGGAGATGTAATCGAACTGGCCGCCGGCGCCTTCGCGGAGCGCGTCGTCGAGGAATTCCAGGTCGTAGTTTGCGAGGGAGAATCCGATGCTGGCTTGCGGAGCCGCTTTGCGGGCGAGGGTGAGGAGTTCGACATAGCGGAAGGGGGAGTTCTGCCGGCGGGGGCCGAGATTGAAGGAATCGAGGGCGTCCCAATGGGTGACGTCCTTTTTGGCGGTGGTTGCGGTGGTGACGAAATCGCTCCAAGTGGCATCGTCCTGTGGCAGGGCGGGTGGGCGGAGGACGCCGAAAGTCTCGTCGCCGTGTTCTTTGCCCGCAGAGCCTGAGATGCCGTAGGGCGAGGCGGCGAGGGGTGCCAGGGTGGCGAGGAAAAGGAGAAGGGCTTTCATTGGGGATTGATGCTTTTTTCGATTTCTACGAGGGATTTCCTGTAGGCGGCGAGCGCCATGACAATCAGGATACCGAAGAGGATGAGTGTTATCGCGACGGAGGCGATGAGGACGGCATCGCCGCTACGACTCATTTCCTCAAGGGCGAAGAGGACGGGAGGAATCCAGAGGAAAAGCCACAGGAAGCCCTTGCTCGACATGGACTCGGCGATACCTGCGAGAACTGCTGTGATGACACCGGAGGCGATCAGGAAGAGGACATAGTTGGAGACGCGTTGGGCACCCTGGGTGCGGAGGAGATTGACCACGACGGCGGGGAACAGCAGGGAGGCGAGGCAGATGAGGCCATACATGTAATGGTCATCGCCATAGCTGTGGTCGTTCAGGACGAAGGGGATCGCTGAGATCAGTGAGAGCAGGGCGCAGAAGAAAACACCTGATGGCCAGCCGGGAAAGAGGAAGAACCCGGCCAACTTCCCGGGCAGGCCGAATTTCGTAAAACGGGAGTAGGTGGGGGAGACGAGCGGCGCGAATTCCGTCAGCGAGATAGCGAAGACCGGGGCGAGGATCATTGTGAAAAGAAGCGGCAGGACATCCGCATCGGTTACCAAGTCCGTGGATCCGATCATGGCGGCGATGCAGGTGACGACGAAGGAGATCAGACGGCGGAGGGTCGAGTGGTTCTCCGCATAGGGGGCAATCAGAGATGTGCCGATGGAGAGGAAAAAGAAGCCCGCGTAGGCGCAAGTGGCGATGTAGAGGGAGACTCCGATCTGGGACTCCGTGGTGGAGAGGGAAACTATTTCCGCGATGCCGCCGCCGCCGCCGCGCATCCCGCTGAACATAAACATCATGAGCATGGAGTAGGCACCGAAAGGCAGCGCGATCATGGGTAGCACCGAGCGCAGGATGACCGAGCTGGAGGCCGAGAGGCCGACGGTTACTGCGGTCAGCGTGGCGGAGCTGAGGAAAATCAGGGCTAGAAACATGATTTCCCCGAACAGGTTCATCCCGCCGAAGAAGTAGCGGAGGATGAGATAGGGAACGATGGTGACGAGGATGAGCGCCGACTGGCTGACGATGGCCGACCATTTCCCGGCGACGATACGCCAAGCGGAGAGGCGGGTGAGAACCATCATGTCGATGGTGTTGCCCTTCACCTCCGAGGACAGGGCGGCGATACCGCGCATCGGCTGGATGATGATCACCGCGATGGAGAAGAAAACGAAGATGATGTTCGAGATCGTATCGCCCGCGTTGTCGGAGGTGGCGCCTGCCCCAGCGGCGAGGAGGATGACGGCGAGAATGGCCTGCAGCGCCAGGAAAACGGCGATGAAGGAACGGGTGCGCAAGCCCTGCCTCAGCTCTTTTACAAGCATGGGGGAGAGGCGGTCTGGGAAATCGCTGAGATGCATGAAATTTTAAATTCTAAACTTTAAACCCTAAGGAAGAGGTGGTTCGGGCGGAGCGGAGGGTGGGTTTGCCTGCGGCAGGGGGGGTGGGCTGGGGACGGTTTGTTTATCTTTTTCGAGGTTCGCGAGGAGGTCGATAAAGGCGTCCTCAAGGTTGCGCTGCTCGCGGTGGAAATCGATCACGCGGAGGTTTTCGCGAACCATTCGGGAGAGGACATCGGCGGCTTTGTTCGGATCCTCGGTGTCGATACGGATGCGGCCGCCGTTTTTCCGTGATTCGAGGAACTCGATGTTCGGCTGGAGCACGGCCCAGTCGGAAAGCGCCTGCGGATCGCCGTCGAGCTGCACGTCGTAAAGGACGCCGCCGAGTGTGTCGGTGGATTTTTTCAGGCTCTCGGAATCGCCGTGGTGGACGATGCGGCCGTCATTGATGAAGAGTAGGGAATCGCACATTTCGCCGAGCTCGGAGAGGATGTGGGAGGAGATGAAAATGGTTTTTCCTTCCTTTGCGAGGACGCGGATCAGGTGCTTGAGTTCGACACGTGCTTTCGGATCGAGTCCGGCGGCGGGCTCGTCCATGATGAGAACCTGTGGATCGTGAAGCAGCGAGCGGCCGAGGCAGAGGCGCTGGGTCATGCCCTTGGAGAGTTTGTTGGAAAAGCGGTCGGCGAGCGGGACGAGGTCGGTGAAATCCATCACCTCGTCGATGCGCTCGCGGCGCTCAGCACCCTTGTAGCCGAGGGCGCGGGCGTAGAAGTCGAGGTACTCCAACACGGTCATGTTGTCGTAGTTGCCGAAGTGATCCGGCATCCAGCCGATGAGTTTCCTCACCTCCGCAGGGTGGTGGATGACATTGATCCCGCAGATCTCGGCATGGCCCATGGTCGGGTAGTCGAGGCTGGCGAGGATACGCATGGTGGTGGTTTTTCCCGCACCGTTGGCACCGACGAAGCCGCAGACCGAGCCGTGTGGGATTTCGAAGGAAACACCGTTTACGGCCTGAAGGGGGCCGAAGAAGCGGTAGAGATTATGGACTGTAATGGCGGCGTCGCTCATGAAAATTCAAATTTCAAAATTCAACTCTTAAGGAAGAGGTGGTTTCGTGGATTTTTTACGGATGATGGATGCGAAGATTTTGACGAGTTCCTTGGTCTCGGAGATGAGATCTTCGAGGCCTCTGTGGATGGATTCGTCGATGGGATTGGTGTCGCTGATGAGTTGGAGCCAGAGGCCTGATCTCGAGGGCGAAGGTATACGTGCGCTCCTCCAGATCATAGGGTTTCTGTTTGTTGTGCGGCATTGGATTCAGACTCTTCCTTGAGAGTTGAATTTTCAGCGGGCGATGGGGCCGGTGATTACGGTGGTGGTTTTCCAATCGATGCCGGGGTGGGTTTCGATGGCGGGAGCCTCGTCGGTGAAGGCGATGAAATGGTCTTTGCGATCTTCGATACGCCGGAGGAAGTCGCGGCTGCGCTCGGTGAAGAGTTTTCGATTCTGGGTGAGGATGGGAAGAACCATGGTCGGATCGATGGGGCTGAGCTTGATCCTGTTGCCCTTCACGATGTTGTCGGCGCGGTGCCATTGGCCGGAGGCATCTTTGTAGAGGAGGGTCTCGATGGGGAAATCGAAGGTGGATATGAGGGTGCCGGGCCGTGCGGTGGCTTCGATGCGGCCGCGGGTCGGGACGACGGCGGTGACGAGTTGGCCCTGCTCGGAGCGACTTTGGAACCAGCCGCCGGAGGCGTATAGTTTGCCGTCGGAAGGCTGGATGTCGTAGGCTCCGGAAGAATCGTAGCCGTCGGTGAGGCGTGCCCAGCGGCTGGAGGCGATGGGGACGGGGACGACGAGCGCGGAAGCGTCGACGGTGAATGAGGGAGAGGTCATCACGCCGGTGCGGGAAAACTGCTCCTGGTGGATGAATGCGGCGTTCTGCTGGCCGTCCGGGCGGACCTCCATGAGGACGAGGCGGGTGCCGTCGCCGCCGAAGCCGTCCTGGAGGATGATGAGGGCGATGAGAATGAGCGAGGTGCCGAGGGAGATGAGCGGGGTGGTGACGAACAGGCGGTGGCGGTGGCCGGATTTTGCGAAGACAAAGAGGTTCACCGGGCCGACAAGGATGCCGAAGGCGATGAGGATGATGACGAAAAGGATGTAGTTGAAGGATTTCTCCCCGAAGGCGTCCTGGAGAGGCCAGACGGAGGAAAAATCATTGGTCACCGCCTTGAGGCGTGTTTTGACGGCACGTTTATTGGTGAGATCGACGGTTTTCTTGGGGTTGAGTTTGAGGTCGGTGCCAATGGATTTGACGAGGGCTTCGCCGAAACTGGCATCGGCTGGGATGCCGAGGGACGCGGGGGAGGGGTTGGAAGTGGAGAAGATGATAATTTGTCCGCCGAGGCGGAGCCACGAGATGATCGCGTTGCGCGGGCCCGGCGGCACCTCGGACCAATCGTCGTCCGTGAGTATGATGGTATCGAATCCTGAGAAAGCGCGCCAATCGTCGGGGAGTTGCTTGGGGTTGAACTTCGTTGAGAATTCGATAGCGCCGCTATAGCGGGAGTGGCCGCCGCGGGATGAGACCTCTGAGTCGAGCGCCGAGCCGTTGGGTGTGTAGAGTGTGTCGCTGAGCAGGACGGCGGGATGATCCACGCTGAAAGGCGACGACGAGGTGTTCTGCGACGAGCCCATGGTGCCGGAGAGCCGGGCTTCGAGGTTGTGGTAGTTGACCGTTCCGTTCTGCGGGGCGAGGGGGACGAGGATGTCGGTGGTGACGGAGCGGTTCGGCGGTGCGACGAACGAAAAAGAGGAGGATGAGGAAAGGGACTCGTTGTAGTTCGTCGAGTCCTTGAAATTGAGCCGGACGGTGTGGGGGATATTCTGGTTGTTGGCGATGAAAACGCGAACCGGATGGTAGCCTCCGAGGCTTGGCCCCGAGAACAGGGCGGTGGCTTCGACGTGGGTGTCCGTCTTTGTATCAGCGACCTGGCGGAAGAGGGTTTCCTGGGCTGGCGCTAGGGATGCCAGGGTGAGGTATAGAAAGATGAGGCGGATCATTCCGGATTGATTGTGAGGTCACGCTGCGGGATGCAGCTTGCACTGCCTGCGGCGGGACGCCGAAGCTACGCGGGGGTGAGGGTTTTCGGGGTGGGGGAATCCTGGAACGGAACTTCCTCCAGCAGTTTCGCGACCACTGAGTTGGTGCTGTGGCCATCCACGCGGGCGTTGTAGTCGAGCACGATGCGGTGGCGGAGGACGGCTGGGGCGACGGCCTTGACGTCCTCGAAGGAGGCGTTGGTGCGGCTGTGGATGAGTGCGCGGGCCTTGGATGCGGAGGCCATTGCTAGAGCTGCACGGGGGCTGGCGCCGAAGCGGATCTGAGCTGCGGCGTCCGCCTGGCCGGGGTGGGTGGAATCGACGAGGCGGGCGATGTAGTTGGCAACGACATCCGGCATGTAGATGCGGCGTACGAGGGCGAGCAGTTCGTTGAGGGTTTCGCCTGACATGATCGGGTCGACCTGCGGTTCGGTGCCGAGTTCGCGGTTGGAAACGATTTTCTGGAGGGTTGCGACGTCGTTTTTCGTGATCTCCAGTTTGAACAGGAATCGGTCGAGCTGCGCCTCAGGGAGGGGGTAGGTGCCCTCGAGTTCGATCGGGTTCTGGGTGGCGAGGACGAAGAATGGCAGGGGTAGTTCGTGGGTTTTTCCGAGGACGGTGACGCGGCGCTCCTGCATCGCCTCGAGGAGGGCTGATTGGGTTTTCGGGGAGGCGCGGTTGATTTCGTCGGCGAGGACGATGTTTGCGAACAGCGGTCCGGGCTGGAAAACGAACTCGCGGCGGCCGTCGATCTCCTGGAGGACGGGGTTTCCCGTGATATCGCCGGGCAGGAGGTCCGGGGTGAATTGGACGCGCTTGTTCTCCAGGCGGAGGAGCTTGGAAAGGCCTTTCACGAGTTCGGTTTTGCCTAGCCCCGGGAGTCCTTCGAGGAGGATGTGTCCGCGGGCGAGGACTCCGGTGATGACTAGTTCGATGATCTCCTGCTGACCGAAGAGGATCTGGTTGAGTCCTTGGTTGAGGGAGCGGAGATGCTTCGCGGCATCGGCGACTTCGGTCTCGGTGGCGTGATCCATGGGGAGAGGTTTTAGGAAACCGGGAGAAAGCGCAAGAACGGAGGGAGGGCGAAGTTTCTTGCCGCTGTGGGTGGACAAGACGCGACCTTTCGGTAACTTGCCCGCGAACCATGCCAGATCAAACCTTGGAACCAGTTACCCCAGACCCGAAGAAGCTGCGCCGGACGGCGTGGATACTTGTGGCGATCATGATCGTGGGCGGGATATTGATACTCAAGGCATACGAGAAGCGGACGCAGGAGGGGGAGAGGGACGACAGGCCGAGCTTTGTGACGCAGATTTCGGAGACGAAGGATCTCAATTTGATGCGCCAGGACGGGAAGGTGACGGATCTGATATCGCTGAAAGGCAAGGTGCTGGTGGTGCAGTGCCTGCCGCAATCCCAGCCGGACGAAATGACTACGGAGGTGATGAAACGCCTTTCCGGGAAATATGCGGATAACCCGGACTTCGCGCTGGTGACGCTGATGCTCGATCCCGGAAAACCGGCGGAGTTGAATGATGAGCTCGAAAAATTTGCTGCCGAACTGGGCGCAACCCTGCCGCAATGGACCGTGGGCTCGAACGAGAGGCCGACGCTGCACAAGTTCATCAAGAATGAGTTCAAGGCGAACATGCTGCCGCATGAAGAGGACGGAAAATGGATTTTCGACGGCTCGCTGGTGTTGGTCGACAGGAACCGGCATGTGCGGCGTGCTGTGGTACCGCAAAAACGTGGCGGAGCGTCCTACGTGGCGGCTTTCGATTTCGGCCAGGCGGCGGAGTGGGATGAAACTGGAATCAAATCCGGCACGGAACTAAGTAACGAGGCTCAGCTCGAATTGTTGCTGGGAGATACCATTGAAATCCTGCTCAAGGAAGAGAGCGGAGGCAAAAAAAGCACGAACACTTTTCTGTATATTGCATTCGGCTTTGCGTTGCTGGTTGTCCTATTACTTTTGAAAGCCAGAATTGCCGCGAGAAAGTCCAAGCCATGACAAAAAAAACAACCATTATTCTATTTTACTGCGGCGTTGCGCTGGTGTGTGCGGCGATCCTTTCGGTGGTGAACTTCGTTATCGTGCCGAACATCAAGGCGAAGGGCGCGGAGACGGAGGCGGAGGCGTTCCAGAACACCGGTCAGCAGGAGGAGAAGCAATGGTTTGCAATCGAAAAGGATCTTGCGGCGACAAACCAGGCGGGGGAGCAGGTGAAGCTTTCGGATCTGCGGGGTAAGGTATGGGTCGTTGCCGAGTTCTTTGCGGTCTGCCCGCATTGTGCGGAGCGGAACGGAGCGGAGCTGCGAGGCATTTACGATGAGTTCAAGGATCATCCGGATTTTCAGATGGTATGCATCAGTGTCGATCCGGAAACGGACGATGTGGGACGGCTCGGGGAATACTCCAAGGCACTTGGTGCAGAGCCAGGGAACTGGTGGTTCCTTAATGCTGGGGAGGAGGATGCGACCCATGATTACCTTGAGAACACACTGAAATTTTTTGGCATCCGCGAACGGACGGATCCGGCGGAAATCGAGGCGAACGGGAGGTTTCTACACGACATGGGGTTGACCGTAGTGGACAGGGATTTCAATGTCGTCGGCAAATGGCCGCTGGCGGACGCGCGGTCTGAGGAAGGGCGGAAGCTCGATCCCGGCCTTTATGAAAGCCTTAAGAAGGAGATGACAGGCCGCATCCGTGCGGAGCTTGGCAAGGTGGTTGAACCCGGAAACTGACGGAACGATATGAGCGTGAATGACGAGAGGCAGGAATGGTTGTTGCGCAAGCCGAATTATGCGCTTTCGAAGTTGCTGAAAATCGCCGCCTGGGTGATCACCGGAATGGTGCTGGTGCTGGTTGGGATGATGAGGCGGCCGGATCTGCGCATCCCGCTGCCGGAAGGGGTCGATCTCGGATTTCTCCCTGCAGTCAATTCGTCCATCAATGCAACCGTGGCCGTCCTGCTGGTGGCCGCTATTTTCGCGGTGAAATCCGGGCGCATACGGCTGCACCGCAATCTGATGCTGACTGCGATGGGATTGTCGGTGCTGTTTCTCCTCGGATACGTCGCCTATCATTTCACGAACGCCGAGATCAAGTTTGGAGACATCGATCATGACGGCTTCGTCACTCCGGAGGAAAGCGCCGAGGTCGGGACGGCAAGGCCAGTGTACCTTGTCCTGTTGATCACCCACATCATTGCTGCAGGAGTCAGCCTGCCGTTGATCCTGCTGGCTTTCTCCGCCGCCTGGACAAATCGTTTCGAGGCTCATCGCAGGCTGGCGCGTTGGGTTTTTCCTATCTGGCTCTACGTCGCGATCACCGGCCCCATCTGTTATCTGTTGCTTCGCCCCTATTATTCGTAGTTCCCGAGGGTTGACCCCGGCGGGAGTTCGGAAAATAGTGCGGCCATCGTATGAAACTACCCCCTAAGAAAGGCCGTGTTTTTCAGCTCAAGCCTCGCCTGGGTATCCTGAGTAATGATGGTCTTTGTTACGACCTTGAGGATGGAGAGGATGATTTTTCCGAAGAGGAAGATCCGCCTGAAGAGGGATCGCCGCCTCCTTCGGAACCAGAACCATTGGATCTCCCCGGATCGCTCACCGAAATTCTGGGTGAGGAAAAGGTTTCCGTTTCCGAGGAGATCAGGGATGCTCACTCCGGCGATAAATGGTTTGCCAGCCACCAGCCGGAGGTCGTGGTCTTCGCGGAGTGCGTGGAGGATGTCTCGAAGGTACTGGCATTCGCGCACCGAAACCGGGTTCCCGTGACGACCCGTGGCGCGGGGATCGGCTATGTCGGTGGTTGTGTGCCGGTTGAGGGCGGGATCGTCCTATCCACGGCGCGGATGAATAAGATCGTCGCGATCAGTCCGCAGGACGGTGTGGCGGTGGTTCAGCCGGGCGTCATCACCGGCGAACTCCAGAAGGCCGTCCGCGCGCTCGGCTGGGATTATCCGCCGGATCCGGCATCGCTCAAGGAATGCTCGATCGGCGGGAACATCGCCACCAACGCCGGCGGTCCGCGCTGCCTGAAGTACGGGGTCACCCGGAATTACGTGCTCGGCTTGGAGGTTGTGCTGGCGAATGGCAGGGTGATGAAATGCGGTGGTAGGCTGCACAAGAACAAGACTGGGTTCGATCTTATCGGGCTGTTTGTCGGCTCCGAGGGGATGCTGGGCATCGTCACGGAAGCCACCCTCCGCCTCATCCCGAAGCCTGTGAGCCGGGTGATGCTGGCTGCGGTATTTCCAGATTTTCCGGCGGCGGCGAAGACTGTCCAGGCAATCCTGCAGGCGGGGCACCTGCCATCTGCCTTGGAAATTACCGATTCCTTCACGCTGGAGGCAGCGAGGAAACGGCTCGGCGCGGAAACCTTCCCTCCCGGCGACGGCCACCTGATCGTTGAGATCGACGGTCGGCCTGCCGCCGTCCGTTCCGAGGGCGAGGAAATCTACAACCTTTTGCGCGAGTGCGGAGCGGGCGACATCCGGGTGGCAAAGGAAGACGAGGAATGCGAGGCGATCTGGCAACTGCGCCGCGAGTTTTCCTACTCCCTACGAGACACCGGACTGACCAAGCTCAACGAGGACGTCGTCGTGCCGCGTGGGAAGCTGGTGGAGCTCGTGGAATTCGCCCGCAAGCTGCAGAAGGAGACGGGAATCGCCATCGCCTGCTTCGGCCATGCGGGCGACGGCAACATCCACACCAATCTCATGGTGGAGAACTACGATGATCCGGAAACTCGTGCCCGCGCCGATGCCGCGCTCGACATCCTGTTCACCTGGGTTCTCGACAAGGGCGGTGCGATCACCGGCGAGCACGGCGTCGGCCTCGCCAAGAAGCCATGGATCAAGCAGGCGCTCGGGGAGACCTCGTTTGCGGTTCACCGCTCGCTGAAACGCGCGCTGGATCCTCACGGGATACTGAATCCGGGCAAGTTTTTGGATGATTGAGCGGTGGGTGCTTGATTGGGGTGTGATTTTTATCGGTGTATTCCCCTGACGCAGCCCAAGTCAATCAATCATGGTAGGGCTGATCCGGCTCGGTCGGGCCTGATCAAAAATCGAATTTATGCGCTTTGGGTAAGGTTCGATCCCTCTAGAGGAAGTGGACTCCCGGAAGAAGGCGCTTTTACTGTATTTGCGTAGTTATCATGGGCTCACTTCCTTTCCTGGAATCGTGGCTTTGCGTTTTTGATTTGGGTCAACCGAGCCGGATTGACCCTACCGGGATCTTGCGCCTTTGGCGTGTTGCGGACATATTCCCTCCGTGATGAATCGGGAGGGAATGGCGGAGGTGCTGGTGAAGATTGCTCTGTTGCTGGAGTTGAAGGGGGAGAACCCATTCAAGGTGCGGGCATACCGACAGGGAGCTGAGGTGGTGCTTTCGATGGAGGAGGATGTCGTCGAGTTGGCGAAGAACGACGAACTAAAAGGCATCAAGGGGATAGGCGAGGCTTTGCGGGAGAAACTCGGGGAGATGGCGAAGACAGGCGGGCTGGAGTTTTATGAGAAGCTGAAGCAGGAGTTTCCCGAAACGGTTTTCGACCTATTCGAGATCCAGGGACTGGGGCCGAAGAAGATCAAGGCGATGTATGATACGCTCGGGGTGGACTCGTTGGAGACGCTTAAAGTGGCCTGTGAAGAGGGGCAGGTGGCGGGTCTTCCCGGGTTCGGTGAGAAGACGCAGGTGAAGATTCTCGAGGGAATGGCTGCGAACGAGAAATTCGCCGACAGGTTTCTCTACGCAAGGATAGGGAATCTCGTCGAAGGCATCCTGGAAACACTGCGGCTGCATCCGGAGATTTCGCAGGTGGCGGTGGCGGGTTCCTACCGACGCGCGAAGGAGACCGTGGGAGATCTCGATTTCCTGGTGGCGACCAAGGAGGGTGCCTTGGTCTGCGAGGATTTCACGACCCTGCCGCAGGTGGATGCGGTGATTGCCTGCGGGGATACGAAAGCTTCGGTGCGTCTGAAAAACGGGATTTACTGCGACCTGCGAGCGGTGAAGAACGCGGAGTTTCCGTTTGCCCTCCAGTATTTCTCCGGTTCCAAGGAGCACAATGTGGCTTTGCGTTCGCTGGCGTTGAAGGCGGGATGGTCGCTGAACGAATATGGGTTGAATCCGGTTGATGAAAAAACGGAGCGACCCGAGGTGCATGAGGAAAAGGATATTTACCGCGCGCTCGGCCTGCAATTCATCGAGCCGGAGCTGCGCGAGAACCGCGGCGAGATCGAGGCGGCGGCGGAGAATAAGCTGCCGCGTCTGGTGGAGCTGATGAACCTGCGCGGGACGTTCCACAATCACACCACCGAATCGGATGGCCGCGACACGCTGGAGGGCATGGTTGAGGAGGCGATGGAGCTCGGGCTGCAATACCTCGGGATTTCCGATCACTCGAAATCATCGGCATACGCGGGAGGACTGAACGAGGAGCGCCTGCTGAAACAGGTGGAGACGATACACGCGTTGGAAAAGACTTTGGGTGGGTTCCGGATCTTCGCGGGCAACGAGGTGGATATCCTGATGGATGGCTCACTGGATTTCGAAGACGAGATTTTGGAGCAACTAGATTTCGTCGTGGCATCCGTCCACAATTTCGGGAAGCTCGATGAGGCGGCGATGACAGAGCGCATCTGCCGTGCGATGGAGAACGAGCATGTGACGATGCTAGGTCATGTCACTGGCCGGCTGTTGCTGAAGCGCGATGCCTATGCGGTGGATCATGCGAAGATCATCGACTGCGCGGCGGCGACGCGGACCGTGATCGAGCTGAACTGCAGCCCGATGCGGATGGACATGGACTGGCGTTGGTGGAAACGGGCGCGCGACAAGGGTGTGCTTTGCTCGATCAATCCGGATGCTCACTCACGGGCGCAGCTGCATAACATCAGGCAAGGTGTCGCGCAGGCAAGGAAAGGCTGGCTGCGGAGGGAGGATGTGCTCAACACCCGCTCGGCAAAAGAGATCGAGGCATTCCTGATGATGCCCAAGGGCGAGAGGTGACTATTTTTTGGAAGGCTTCTTCTTTCCGTCCCTCGGCTTGATCATCCTCGGGGAGGTTAGGCTGCCGTGCTTCCCTGAGTAATCGGACCACTCGGGGTTCGGTGTCTCGATCTCGCCGCCGTAGCTACGCGCGGCGTTTGCGGACGGCTTCCGCGAGGCTGTCGAGAACCTCCACGGTGTCGTCCCAGTTGATGCAGGCGTCGGTGACCGACTGGCCGCGGGTGAGCTTGCTGAGATCCGGATTGAGCTTCTGATTGCCTTCGACAAGGTTCGATTCGATCATCACGGAGGTGATGGATTTTGAACCTGCGGCGATCTGGTGGGCGAGATCTTTGGCGACGAGCGGCTGGTTGCGGAAGTCCTTGTTCGAGTTTCCGTGGGAGCAATCGATCATCAGGGAAGGCGGGATGTTTTGCTCGGCGAGCATTGCCTCGACGCTGGCGACGCTGTCCTTGTCGTAGTTCGGCCCCGATTTTCCTCCGCGCAGGATGAGGTGGCAGGAAGGGTTGCCGGCGGTGGAAACGATGGCGGAAACTCCCTGTTTCGTGACGGAAAGAAAATGGTGGGGGCGGGAGGAGGACTTGATCGCATCGAGAGCGATCTGGATCGAGCCGCCGGTGCCGTTTTTGAAACCGACCGGCATGGAGAGCCCGGAGGCGAGCTCGCGATGGATCTGCGACTCGGTGGTGCGGGCGCCGATGGCACCCCAGGCGATGAGGTCGGCGTAGTACTGAGGTGAGATCGTATCGAGGAATTCGGTTCCTGCGGCAATGCCCAAGTTGGCGAGATCGAGGAGAAGCTTGCGGGCGACACGGAGGCCGCGGTTGATGTCGAAGGAATCGTCGAGATCCGGGTCGTTGATGAGCCCTTTCCAGCCGACGGTTGTTCGGGGTTTTTCGAAATAGACACGCATGATGACGCACAGGTCGCCCTTCAGACGCTCGGCCTCCGCTTTCAGCTTTATCGCGTATTCAATGGCAGCCTCGGGATCGTGGATGGAGCAAGGGCCGACGACGGCGAGGAGTCGGTCGTCCTCCAGATTCAGAATGGCGTCGGCCTCGGTGCGTGCGGAATGGACAACGGAAGCCGCCTGCTCGTTGATGGGAAGGTAGTAGGCGAGAACCGCAGGGGAGATCAGCGGATTGATGCCGGCAATGCGGAGGTCGTCTGTGCGGTGCTTGGTCACGTGGGGATGGAAACGTGGAAGAGGGGAGTTTGCTAGTTTTAAGTTGGTAGTTTTCAGGGGCTCCAAAAACCCGTGCAACTAGATTTTGGGAATGCCGGCAAGGGCTGCCTGCAGCCGGTCAGTGGTTTTGTGGGTGGTGCACCAGTTTTCGATGTAGGTCATATCGAGCGATTCAGTGCCTTCAATGGCTAGGATGGCCTTGGCGTCATCAAGATCCTTGGGCCTGCCCCACCGGAGTTTCTGGACGATTATGTCCTCGGCGGTCATTGCTTCGGTTTTTCCAGTGAGTAAAACCCGTGATCGAGAGTTTTCCTGAGCCGTTCCGCGCGACGGTGGACATCGGCCCAGGCCAGGGATTCGTCATTTGTGCCGAGTCTTGCCATCGCCGCTTGGAGAATACGGTTGGATACTTCGTTGGTGAGTTCCACTCCGGCGATGAATCGCTCCTCCCTCGTCATGGCTCGGGCGCGGAGAATTTTCTCCCGGTAAATGGAGTCTTGGAGATCCGCTAGGGCGGTGGGATGGTCGTGGGGATTGGATATTGCCTTTGCCCGGGAAACTAGCCGAAAGCGGCGATCGGGGCAACGTCCGAGTGGCTGGTCACTCTTTCTCCGGAAGCTCCGGCTCGGGAGCTGGTTGGCCCTCGTCGGGCTTCTTCACATCCTCAGGAGACGGATTCGCGGGGATCTGGACAGGAGGGGTGAAGGCGGATGTGCCTGGAGGGAGTGTGGGTGCCCGGGATCCCGGTCCGGGGCCTTTGCTCATCAGTTCGGCGCGGCCTTTCAGGAGGGCGGCGACGGTGAATTTGCTGACAAGGAAGGTGCGGCCTTCGAGGGCTTTGGCTTCTTCAAGGCGCTTGGTGAGTGTTTTCAAGCGCTCCGCGAAGGCTTTGTCTGCCGTTTCGGCATCCTCGGGTGTTTCCGTTTCGGGCTTCTTGCGTTCCTTCGGAAGCTCTGCACTGACCTTGATTTCCATGAGGTATTCCTCTGCGGCAGGGGCAGCATCCTCGCCTTCCTTGGCGGCAGCGACTTTCACAGGCTGGAGGGTGATGTCGTAGGTGAAGCCTTCGAAGGTGGCGATGGAAGCCTTCTGGAGCTTTTCGGGAGTGGCGCGTGCCGCGACCTCCGCGGCCGGGACGAGATCGTCGAAGCGGGCGTAGGAGAACAGGGATTTCAGGGGGTTGACGGCGGCAGGATCGATGTTCACGCCCGGAAAGGCATCGGTGAATTTGAAGTCGGCGTTCTCGTCGTCACGGATCAGGGCGAATTCGTTTTCGTCTGAGCTGGGTTTGGAGAGCGAGATGGATTTGATGCGTTCGACCTTGATGAAATCGTCCGCGAGCCAGGATTTGGGATCTGTGGAGAGGATTCCGAAGACTTCGGAGACCGCGTAGAAACCCGATTCGTCGGCATGGTTGCGGACGTATCTTCCGGTGGCTCCGCCGCCGTATGGGGATGCAGATGCGGCTGCGTCGAGATTCTTGCCGAAGGAGATTTTCGCTAGGTCTTTGCCGGACTTGTCCTTGAAGGTGGCGGTGATCCCGTGCTCGGCGGGGTCTGAGGAGTTTTCATCCATTCCGAAACGGGGGGCGAAGGACGACCCGGCTTCGATGCCCTGGGTGACTTTCAGTTCGGAAAGGGTGCGCAGGAAGTCGTTGACGTTGCGGATGTTCGCCGGGAAGTCATCGCGGTTTGCGACCGTCCATTTCCCGTCCTTTAGTGAAAGCGTGACGGATTGCTCCGCGCCCATGATTTCGATACTTGCCGTTTCGGTGGCAGGGAAATCGGCGACGAGCTTCTCTCCTGCGGCACGCTCGGTTACGTTCTCGTCGGCTGCGGCCTGGTACTGTTTAAGGAAGAAGACGGCGAGTCCGAGGACGATGGCTACGGCCCAGAGGGTGATGACGGTGCGGATTTTCATCTGAAGTTTGCTAGTTTCGAGTTTTTCGGTTTTCAGTGAGTCAAATTACCTCGCGCGGGTCGAGGAGCGGCGTTTGAGGAACAAGGCGAGGCCGAAGAGGATGACGAGGGCGGGCATGGCGGCGACATTGAGCAGGGTAATTTTCCCTGCCAGCTTGTCCTTCTGGCGGCGGAGATCCTTTTGGAGTTCACGAGTCAGGCGGGCGTAGTCGACCTGTTGTTCTCGGAGTTTGGCGATTTCAGCCTCCTGTTCCGGGGAGAGGAAAAGTTCCGAGCCCTGCGCTTTCTGAGCCTGCAGATTCTGGAGCTTGGTCTGGGTCTCCTGGAGCTTGGCTTGGAAGTCCTCAATCTTGCTGCCGACCTCCTTGTTGAACTCTGCCTCCATTTCCTGGATGACGGTGAAGGGGCGGCGGGTTGCGGCGCGGGAACGGGATCCAATCAGGTATTCCGAGCCAGTTGCCTGGTCGAGGAGGTTGAGCAGGAGCGCGGCGTTGCCGTTCGCCGGATTTGCGACCTGCATTCCACCGAAATTCTGGACGTTGTAGGCGAAACGGTCGAAGAAGGCGTCGACATCCGCGATGAGGAAGACGTTGCCGGGTTTGACGGCTTGCTTGAGTGAATTGTCCTTCGGTGCGTCCTCCTTTTTCTCCTTATTTTCCGGCGGGGCAGCCTCGGGCGTTTCCTGCTTGGGTTTGCCATCGGGGAAGGCGGTTTTGAAATTTCCGGAAAGGTGGGTGACAAGGTCGAAGGCCGTGCCCTCGGCTTTCATGCTGGTGTCGAGGGTGGGATCGAGTTGGGACGCTCGCCTGGAATCGACGAAGCCCGCGCTGGTGGAGGATCGGATCAGGGAATTCGCCGCCACGCCGCCGCCGCCTTTCCGCTTGAATGCGCCGGGCAGGTAGAACGTCACCGATTCAATGCCCTTTATGATGATGTTGTCCTTCTGCGGCATCGCGCTCTGCGGGAGGCTGAGGACGGCGATTCCCTTGCGGTTGCCGCCAAGCGCGGTTGCGTGGACGGGGTCGGCGAGCACCTGGTTCGATGTGAAGTCGATGCCCCATGCACCGAGCAGTGTCGGAAGGGTCGAGATGGTCGGTGCGCCGGCTTGTCCGGTCATGGGGTTGGGCTGTCCGCCGACCATCTGTGCCGCTACAGAATGAGCGTCGAGGCAGGCGACGACCGTTCCGCCGCCGAGGAGGTATTGGTCGACGAGGTATTCGGATTGCTTGGAAATTTCCGCGGGATGGAAAAGGAGTAGAGCCGTGATTTCGTTCGGGTCGATTTTCTTCGGGGTCATGCCGAGGTCCTTGAGTTCGAAGGATTGCTGGAGTTGCTGATAGATCACCCATGCGGGCTGCGGTCGCTGGCCCTGCATCATGGCGGGGGTTCCGGCGAGATTGAGTGCGGACATGATGCCGATGACCGGCTTGACCGGGGTGCTGACCTCGGCGACGGCCTTGGAGATCTGGTATTCCAGCATCGTTTCTTCGTTCGGGTTGAGGAAGGGGAGGATGACCTTCTTGTCGAGGGCTGAGATCGCGATTCCGAGGTAGAGGTTGTTTTCGCTGATGGGTCGGATTCCGTCGAGATTGGCGGAGTCCTCGGCGTCGGTGTCCGGTTCGGGGTCGATGTTCTCGATACGGAGCTTGCCGTTTGAGAGGCTGGAGTATTCCCTGAGGAGGTCATCGACATGCTTCATGTGAAGCTTCAACTGCCCGGGTAAGGACTCCACACTGCGTGACGCATAGTAGCGGATCGTCACCGGAGTATCCAGATCGCCGAGGATGGATTTGGTGCCATCGGAGAGGGTGTAGATCCTGTTTTCCGTAAAATCGACTCCTCGGTTTCCGAACGGGGTGAGCGAGACGAGCCAGTTTGCCAGGATGGCAATGGCGACGAGGGCTGCGATGCCGATAGTGGCGCGGGTGACTGGGGCTTTCATGAAACTTTAAACTTTAAAATATAAACTCCAAGGAAGAGAAATTATGCGCGCTTTGCGCTCAGGATGGTGGAGGTGCCGAGAAGGCAGATGCCGATGAATGATGCGAACCAGACAAAATCTTGGAGCCGGAAAAGCCCACGGGACAATGTTGTGAAGTGATTTAAGACACCCAAGGAGACGACCGCCTCGACGGTGGCGGGGGAGGTGGCCTTGGCGAGTTCGCGGGAAAGGGGGTCGTATCCGCTGAGCACCATCGTGGTGCATAGGAAGACAGAAACGATGAGACAGACGACCTGATCGCGGGTGCAGGCGGAGACCAGCATGGTGATTGCGATGAAGGTGCAGCACACGAGGAAAGAGCCGATGTAGCCGGCCAGGATGATTCCGTTGTCGGGATCGCCGAGATAATTCACGGTGATGACGATGGGGAAAGTCAGTGCCAGGGCGACGAGAGAGACCGTGGCGGCGGCGAGGAATTTGCCGACGATGGCGGACCATGTGGAGACGGGGAAGGTGCCGAGCAGCTCGATGGTGCCGTTGCGCTGTTCGTCGGCCCAGAGTTTCATCGCGATGGCGGGGGCGAGGAGCATGTAGAGCCATGGGTGCCAGTAGAAGAACGAGTATTCCAGCGAGGCGTCGCCGACGGTCATGAATTCGCCGAACGAGAAGGTCATCCCGAGCGAGAGGAGAAGGAAGATGACGATGATCGCGTAGGCGGTCGGCTGGGCGAAGTAGGATTTCAGCTCGCGCTTGAAGATGGTTAGAGAGGACATGGGATTTAGTAAAAAGTGCCGAGTGATCAGTGATCAGTGATCAGTGGAAGACTTTGCTTGTTTTATTTAAGCGGCGGTGTCGGTGGTGGTGACTTTGCGGAAGAGTTCGGTGAGGGAGCCGTTCGGTGCCTGGGCGATGAGCTCGGCGGGGGTGCCGTCGGCGACGATTTTGCCGCGATCGACGATCACCGCACGGGTACAGGCGGCCTCGACTTCTTCGAGGATGTGGGTGGAGAACAGGATCGCTTTGGTCTCACCTAGGCGCTTGATGAGCTGCCGGATCTCGAATTTCTGGTTCGGGTCGAGACCGTCGGTGGGTTCGTCGAGGATCAGGACTTCGGGATCGTGGAGAAGAGATTGCGCAAGGCAGGTGCGGTGGCGGTAGCCTTTGGAGAGGGTTTCGATGGATTGGTGGGCGACGCTTTCCAGGAAACAGGTCTCGATGGCTTTCTCGACGGCTTCGTTTTTCTCCGGGCCGACAAGGCCGCGGATCGCGGCGCAGAATTTGAGGAAGCCGATGACGGTCATGTCGTTGTAGAGCGGTGCGGATTCCGGGAGGTAGCCGATTTTGGTCTTCGCCTCGAAAGGATTCTCGGTGATCGAGATGCCGCAGATTTTCGCATCTCCGGCGGAAGGAGGAAGAAAGCCGGTCACCATGCGCATGGTGGTCGATTTTCCTGCGCCGTTGGGTCCGAGGAACCCCAGGACTTCGCCTTTCTCCACCGTGAACGAGAGTTCGTCGACGGCGAGCTTGCTTCCGAAATGTTTGCTGAGTTTTGCGACTTCGATCATGGAAAATTCTGTTGGGTTGTCAGGAGGTGGGCGTTTTTAGTGGATACTGATGTATTTGCGACACTGGATTTGGGATTTGTTTGGGAAATTTCCAAAAAATGACGGAGTGATGGGAAATTTCCCTGCATACGGAGGCGTTCCAGCGGGTCAGAGCATGATACGTTGCGTTTCAATGAAATGGAGCAACTTTTTTCACAAAAAGGTTCGCCTGCCGATATGGCCGCTGACTCCACTCGTAATTGTGGGGGGTGTGCAGGCGCTCGGAGAGATGCTTTTCCGCGAAAAGCGGCGACCGAAGGTCACCACTACGTTACGCTGCGTCCTCGGCGGCGTCGGCCTTGCGGCGGCGTAAGGACGGGGGCTTGGTGCCCTCGACGACGGCGCGGTTGATGGAGACGGCTTCGATGTCGCCACGGGAGGGGACTTCGAACATCACATCGAGCATGAGTTTCTCGAAGATCGAGCGGAGGGCGCGGGCACCGGTTCCGCGTTCGACAGCCTGTTCGGCCATGGCGCGGAGGGCGTCGCGGGTGATGCGGAGCTTCACGTCGTTGAGGGCGAGCTGCTTGGAGTATTGTTTCACCAAGGCATTGCGCGGCTCAGTGAGGATTTTCACGAGTTCGCTTTCGGTGAGCTTGCGGAGCGACGAGATCACCGGCAGGCGGCCGATGAATTCCGGGATGAGGCCGAAGTGGAGGAGATCCTCCGGCAGCACTTTCTCAAGGATCTTCGAGTTTGCCTCGTCGAGTTCGTCGGAGGAGTTGTTTCCGCTGTGGAAACCGAGGGTTTTGCTGCCGAGGCGGCGGCGGACGATGTCTTCCAGTCCGACGAAAGCCCCGCCGCAGACGAAGAGGATTTTTTCGGTATTGATCTGGATGTATTCTTGCTGGGGATGCTTGCGGCCGCCTTGCGGGGGGACGTTGCATACGCTGCCTTCGAGAATTTTCAGGAGCGCCTGCTGGACTCCCTCACCGGAAACGTCGCGGGTAATGGAAACGTTTTCTGTCTTGCGTCCGATCTTGTCGATCTCATCGACGTAGATGATGCCGCGCTCGGCGCGCTCGACATCGAAGTCGGCGGCCTGGAGCAGGCGGAGGATGATGTTCTCCACGTCCTCGCCGACGTAGCCGGCTTCGGTGAGGGTGGTGGCATCGACGATGCTGAAGGGGACGTCGAGGACGCGCGCGAGTGTCCGAGCCAGAAGGGTTTTTCCGGATCCGGTGGAGCCGAGCAGGAGGACGTTCGATTTCTCGATTTCGACATCCTTGTATTCGGCTGCGACGGAGAAATTGTCTTGGTTGAGACGCAGGTAGTGGTTGTAAACGGCGACGGAGAGCACCTTTTTGGCGGACTCCTGGCCGATGACATACTGGTCGAGCTCCCCCATCAGTTCGGCGGGTGTGGGAATCTCGTCCTTGCTGTGGGAGGACTTGGACGCCTTGCCCTTCTTCGTTTTCCCGGATTCCTCGGGCGGGTTCAGCTCCTTAATGAGAATGTTTCCGCAGACATCAACGCACTCATTGCAGATATACACGCCGGGTCCGGCGATGAGTTTCTTGACCTCTGAGTGGCTCTTTCCGCAGAAGGAACACATGGTGAGATTGGATGCGCGGGCCATTTGAAAACTTTAAATTCTAAATTTTAAATCCTAAATAAGAAACTCGGGTCAGTCCTTGTCCTTGTCCTCTGTCTTGACGGCTTCGGGGAGCTGCTTGCGGGATTCGAGGACTTTATCGACGAGGCCGTAGGCGACGGCCTCTTCGGCGGACATGTAGTTGTCGCGGTCGGAGTCCTTCTCGACTTCCTCGATGGTCTTGCCGGAGTGCTCGGCGAGGATGCCGTTGAGGCGTTTCTTGAGGTTGAACATGAAGCCGATGGTGCGTTCGACATCGGAAGCTGTGCCCTGAGCGCCGCCGGAGACCTGGTGAATCATGACGTGGGAGTTCGGCAGGCAGAAGCGCTTGCCTTTTGTGCCTGCGGTGAGGAGGACGGAGCCCATAGAAGCGCAGATACCGATGCAGTAGGTGTTCACGTCACAGGTGAGGAACTGCATGGTGTCATACATCGCGAGGCCTGCGGTGACGGAGCCGCCGGGGCTGTTGATGTAGATGTGGATGTCCTTTTTCGGATCCTGCATCTGTAGGAAAAGGAGCTGGGCGATCACCGAGTTCGCAACGCCGTCGTCGATGGCGGTGCCGATGAAGATGATCCTGTCCTTGAGCAGGCGGGAGTAGATGTCGAACGAGCGTTCGCCGCGCGCATCGGATTCGATGACGACGGGGACGTAGTAGTTGTTCTTTGGGCTAGCCTGAGGGCTGCCGCTGTTGGAGGGCGGGAAAAAGTTCATATGTTATTCTGCGGGTGTTGCCTGGAGTTCTTCTTCGGAAACCTCAACGACCTTCGCCTGTTCCAAAAGGAAGTCAATGGTCTGACCGATGAGCATGGAGTTCCGGATCGACTGGATCTGGCGCTTTTTCTGGAGATCCTTGATGACCTTCTTGATCGGCTGCTTGCGTTCCTCCGCCATTTTCGCGACGTGCGAGAGCAGGTCGTTGTCGGAAACGGTGATTTTCTCGGCGGTGGCGATCTCCTGGAGGAGGAAATTCGTCCTGAGGTTGGTCACGGCACGCTGGGTGGCGACGGTGAAGATTTCCTCCTGCTGTTTGAGCATGTCCGCATCGGATGCGCCTTTCTTGGTGCCTTCCTCGACGAGTTGGTTTGCCTGGTTCTGGGTCTCGCGTTGGACGATTTCGTCAGGGAGCTCGAAGTTTACGGCCTTGTTGAGGTGCTCGACGATCTGGTTGACCTTGAATTCGTTGATCTGCTTGGCCTTTTCGCTGCCCATGTTCTCGCGGATCATGTCCTTGATCTCGTCGAGGGTTTTTCCGGGGGCGAGTTTTTCGGCGAATGCGTCGTCGAGCTCCGGGAGTTTCGCGGCCTTGAGGCCTTCGAGCGAGGTGTGGAGGGTCATCTCCTTGCCGCGCAGTTCCTCGAACGGGAATTCGTCGTCGAGGGTGATGGTGACATCCTTTTTGTCGCCTTCATTCATGCCGACAAGTTGCTCGGCGTAGCCGGGAAGAAAGGAGCCTTCCTTGATGGGAAGCCAGTGATTCTCACGTTTGGCGAGGTATTGGCCTTTCTCGCCGATGACTTCGATGAGCGGCTTGCCATCGACGGTGGTGGTGAAATCAACAACTGCGATGTCGTCGTCCTGGAGCGGACGGTCGGAGATGTCGTCGAACTCAGCGAGGCGCTCGCGGAGGCTTTCGAGCTGAGTGCTCAGTTCCTCGTCGGTGATGTCGGTAGGCGGGGCTTTTACCTCGATACCCTTGTATTCCGGGAGCGTGATCTCCGGGGCGAGGATGAGCTTGGTTTCGAAGACGATCGAGCCGTCAGGGCGCTCGTTGAGGTTTTCCGGGGAGCCGAAATCGAGAACCTTGAGATCCTCCTTATCGAGCGCCTGGTCGCAGGCTTCGCCGAAAAGGGCTTCGGTGAGCTCTTCCGAGATTTGCTTTCCGAAACGCTTCTGGATGACGCTTTTCGGGGCTTTGCCGGGACGGAAACCGGCGATTTTTGCTTGCGAGGCATAGGTTGAGGAGATGTTCGCGCGCTTGGCGGCGACATCGGCGGAGGGCACCTCTACATTGAGGATCGCGATGCATTTCGGCTGTTTTTCGACGACGATGTTCATGAATGTTCTGCGTTGGGGGAGGGAACCTAGGTGCGGGGGGGAGGAAACTTCAACTCTCAAAATTCAAATTTCAAGGAAGACCGGGGGAAGCTCGGTTTGGCCAGATCAATAGATCCGGTTTTCCCTGTCCGGTGTGGAAAGCAGAAGAAGCCCGACCAAAGGAGCGGCTGATGCAGTCATCCCCCACCAAGCTGACTGTCCGAGTCCCCTGAATCGTTTCGATGAGGCGATCCCATAAAGTGAATTGAAGCCGACGATGAGTAGGACAATAGCAGGTCTGGGATCTCTCATTTCGCAGTTCTTGATGATTTTTGCCGAGAGAATGACAAGTGCAAAGCAGAGCAGGTTTGCCATGAAGAATTGCCTCCGTGAGAAGGACCCACCGGGATTAAGGAAGTCCTTGAGGGCTTTCATATGGATGGCTTTTCAGTCAGGAAAGACGATGGCGCGGTGGCCGTCGATGAGGGTCCGGTCGTGGACGTGGTAGCGGATGCCCTTTGCTAGGGCGATGCGTTCGCAATGGCGGCCGAGGCGGGAGAGATCGGCGGGGGAGTGGAAATGGGAGACTCGCTCGACCTCCTGCTCGATGATGGGGCCGGCGTCCAAGTCAGCGGTGACGTAGTGGCAGGTGGCGCCGATGAGTTTCACGCCGCGTTCGTGTGCTTGGCGGTAGGGATTTGCGCCAATGAAGGCGGGCAGGAAGGAGTGGTGGATGTTGATGATTTTCCCGGAGAACTCCTGGCAGAAGCTGTCGGGCAGGATCTGCATGAAGCGGGCGAGCACGATCAGTTCCACATTCTGGTCGACGAGCAGGTTGCGGATTTCCCGGAACCCCTTTTCGCGCAGGTCATCATCCATTTCGATGTGGTGGAAGGGGATGCCGGCGCGTTCGGCGATGGGGGCGCAGTTGTCGCGGTTGCCGATGAGCGAGGTGATTTCGATGGGCAGTTCGCCGAGTTCCGTGCGGAGCAGGATCTCGTTGAGGCAGTGGTCGGTCTTGGTTACCAGGACGGCGGTGCGCATCTTGTATGGCAGGGTGCGGTAATGCCAGGTGGCTTGGAGTGAACGGCCGAGGGTGCCGAAGCCGGTTTTAAAATCCTCCACGGTGACATCCAGATCCGAGGTGTCGATCTCCAGGCGGGCGAAGAACTTTTTCCCAACCCGGTCGGAGAACTGGTTGAACTCGATCAGGTTGCCTCGGTGGGAAGCCACATAAGACGCGATTTTCGCGACGATCCCGGATTGGTCGGGCGAGGAGAGTTTTAGGATGAGGCCGGGGCGCACTTTTTTGAAACTTTAAATTTTAAACCCTAAACCTCAATGAGGAAGGGGATGGAGGCGGATGGTTGCGGGAAAATCCTTGGGTGACAAGCCTGCGGAGGGGTAGTCTTGCTGCATACCATGGAAATTCGGAACAAGGACAAGCAAGCTCCCTTCACCACCAAGGACGGCTCGACGATCACCAGCCTCCTTGACCTCGCCAACGCGCCGGTGAAGAACCAGAGCCTCGCGGAGGCGTCCATTCCCGCCGGAGGATCGACCCAGCGCCATTACCACAGGGACAGCGAGGAGTTTTATTACATCACTGGGGGCACCGGGGTGATGGAGATAGCCGGCGAAACCCGGGAGGTCGGTCCGGGCGATGCGATCCTGATCCCGGCAGGCGCATGGCATGAGATCACGGCGACCGAGGATCTAGTTTTCCTGTGCTGCTGCGCGCCGCCCTATCGGCATGAGGATACGTTTTTCGAGTAAAACGCAGGGTGTGATTTTTTCGATGGATTCGCCTGACGCAGCCCTACCTTGTGAGAAACACCGCTAAAAATCACAGCCTGAAACGCGGTATTGCATGTTCCAATGCAGAAGCCATGTTCGGGGATGACTAAGATTCTTCTGACGGCACTCTTCCTTTCAGTAGCCGCTGCGGGCTCAAGCGATGCAGATTTTATCGCTGGAAAGGACGTTCCCGACACCCAGCTCTATGAACTCCGCACCTACCACGCCGAGCCCGGTAAACTCGACTCACTTCTCACGCGCTTCCGCGATCATACCGTCGAACTCTTCACCAAGCACGGCATGACCAACGTCGGTTACTGGGCGCCCGTGGAAAATCCCGATAATCTCCTGATTTACCTGATGGCCTATCCGGACAAGGAGGCTCGCGACGCCTCCTGGAAGGCATTCATTGCCGATCCTGATTGGGAAAAGGCGTATGCGGAATCCACCGCAAACGGGAAGCTCGTCGGTAAGGTGGATCAGGTTTTCATGACGGCCACGGATTTCTCCGAGGGCTTCTCGGCGCTTGTCCGGGGTGAACCCCAAACCGGTGCCGATCTCCAGCGGACGGAGGGGCGTCGTCGCGCTCGCGCCGGGAAGGATCACCTCTTCGAGATGCGGACCTACACCACCACCCCCGGGCACCTGCCGAATCTCCACGCCCGTTTCCGCGATCACACCATGGCGCTTTTCAAGAACCACGGGATGACCAATCTCGCCTATTTCCAGTTCACCCCCGACCAACCTGGCGCGGAGAACACCCTGCTGTATTTCCTTGCCCACAAAGACGCTGCTGCGGCCGCGAAGTCATGGGCCGCATTCCGCATCGATCCCGAATGGGTGGTTGCGAAAATGGCATCCGAAAAGAAAGCCGGAGAATCATTGACCGCCGACAAAGGCGTGAAATCCGTTTTCCTGAAAGCGACGGACTTCTCCCCTGTGAAATGAGCGTCACCCGTGAAGCCACCGCCACCGCAGGTTCACGGTTGTATTCTTTCCGGGAAAGGTTTCATCTCCGTGCGTGAAAATTATTCTGATCTCCATCGCGGTCGGCCTTGTCGCCGGGCTGCTTGGTGCGCTGTGTGGAGTTGGTGGCGGGATCGTCATGGTTCCCGCCTTCGTAACTCTCCTCGGTTTCGGGCAAAAGCAGGCTGTCGCCACCTCACTGGCCGTGATTGTGATCACCGCCGCCGTTTCGACACTCAACAATGCTCGTTCGGGAGGGCTCATCGACTGGAAAATCGTCGCCGCCGTCGGCGTTGCTTCGGCGCTCACCGCCTGGTTCGGCACGGATCTCATGCGCACCCTTTCGAACCAAACCCTCACACGGGTGTTCGGCGTCGTCCTCGTCCTCTTCGGAGCAAGGATGCTGATCAAGGGCTAGGGGAAGAGCACAGAGCAGAGAGCAGAGAGCCCGAAATTTCTTCCTTGAGGGTTGAATTTTGAGTTTTGAAATTTCAGAAACCCTGCGGGATCGCTGCAAGCACCGTCGCGACCACCAATTCGCTCTGGCATCTGCCATCCATCAGGCATTTTGCCGAAAGGCAGGGAGCGCATTCGACGTGTCGTTTCACCACGACGTGGCGTTTGCCCAGCGGTCGTTTCCAGACCGCATCGTTGGGGCCGAAGAGGGTGAGGCAGGTTGCTCCTGCATGCGCGGCGAGGTGCGGAAGCGAGCTGTCTGCTGCGATCACCAACTGGTGCACCGCAAGTAGGGGAAGGGACGCAGCTAGTGGGGCGGCGTGGAAAAACTCGACCTCATCGCCCAAGCTGTCGGCGAGGGTTTTACCCAGCCCGCGCCCGCCGACCAGACCCGCCACGGTTACGCGCTTGCCTCGCTCCAGCAGGGCTTCCGCGAGTTCCTGCCACCGGTCGAGAGGCCACTCGTGGCTCGCGCCGAAATCTGAGCCCGGGCACAGCAGAACCGTCGAGGCTGCGGCGGGGATCCCGAGTGGTGCGGCCACGAAATATTCCGGCCGGTCCACCGCCACTCCCATTTCCTCGCAGGTCTTGATATAGAGCCGGACGCGGTGCTCGGTGGGACTTTCTGCAACGTCAACCGGATGCGTCAGGAGCTTCGCCAGCTTCGGTTCGTTGGTGCCGAGCCTGCGGGCGATTTTGGCCTTCGAAAAAGCCTTTGCGGCGATCCCCAGATGCCAGACAACCGAGGCCTCCCAGTCGTCCCCGAGTTTCCCGGCAAGCGCCCCCGCAGAGGTTTTCGGTGAGAATCCGAACTGCGGAAGATCACAGACTGTTTTCCAGAAATCCGCCTGCTCCTCCGTGCAGACGATGCCGCCTGCGAGGCCGGATTTCACCAGCGCCCGCACCGCAGGAACTGCGAAACACGCCTCGTCCCAGCGCTCCGGCAATCCGAGCAACATTCCTTTTCCAGCGCTCATCCGCGCTTACTTCCTCGAGCCTTTCTCATCGAGGTTTGCAGCCATGTCCTCGGCGCTGACAGTCGATTCCACACCGCCCTCCGGGACTTCCATCTTGCTGATCCACAGCATCGCGTTGAGCGCGATCGTGCGGAAATTGTCATCCTCCCAGTTCCTGTGAAAATGGCCTCCGGTGAATCCGACGCCGCGCCCGCCGTCCTCGCGCTCCTTGCACCACATCATGGTCTCCGCCTCGCCCTTCCGTGCCTGGATGTGCGGATACGGTCCCTTTGGGTAGACGTAAGGCCCGTCCCTCGTTTCATCGCTTGGCGTCGCCACCAGTAGCGAGGTCAAGTCTTTCATTCCTTCCGGGAAACGAATCGAGAAATACCATTCGTCCTGGATTTTGAATGGTTTGATCCCGCGTGCGATCGGGTGGACGGGGAACGATTTGTAATCAGTTTCCCAGATCGGGTTGCAGGAAAAGCCGTTTTCGTAGGCTCCGCCGATCCATTCGCGGAACGAGTCACCGCTCGACCCCTGCTTGGCGCACTCCACTGCGTAGTGCATCATCATCACACCGCCACCGCGGTTCACGAGCTTCTGCAGCAGTTCCCTGTGGTTGCCCTGCAGCGCGGGGTGGCCGCCTCCGCCGTCGGAATAGATTACCACCGCGTCCGCCGTTTCCAGCACCTTGTCGTCGCGCACCCAGTGGTTGTTATGGATCTCCACATCCAGCCCTTTCACATCTGCCAGGCACTTTTTGAAAAGCTCGCAGCCTGCGTTGAACTCATGCATTCCCGGCCCGTGGCTCGGCTTGCCGGCGATCAGGATTAGTTTTTTTGTCTCGGCGTCCTCTGCCTGCAGCGGCAGAGCGGCGGAAATTGCCAATAGTATCGGAAGCAAGTTGCGGATTGGTGACGTTTTCATTTCATACAATCCAGCATCAGATGCCCGCCCCATCAACTACCATTTTCGCAAACCTCCACCCATTTCCGGCGTATCATTTAACCGGAGGAGCGGAGCGAATGAGGTAACGGAGAAGACCATCCATTCCGGCACATGAAATTGAGGGTTGGTTCTTGATCCACCGCAGCGGAGTGAGATTTTTCTCCCTCCGTGATCTCCGTCTTCCCTCCGTTCCTCCGTGTAAGTAAAAAGCCCGCTCCTCCTCATAAAGCCCGCCCTCACCCTGCATCCCGCAGAAACATCTTCATTGAGAGTTGAATTTTGAATTTTGAACTTTAGAACCCCCGCATGCCTCCTGCTAACACCCCAGTCCTCATCGGCGGCTCCATCGCCATCGACAACATCAAGACGCCCACCGCCGAAGGCAAAAACCTTCTCGGCGGCTCCGCCTCCTTCACCGGATTCGCGGCATCCTATTTCACCTCACCTGTCCACCTGGTCGGGATCATCGGCAGGGACTTCCCGCAGGAGCATCTCGATCTCTTCGCCTCCAAGGGGATCTCCACCGACGGCCTCGAGCGGTCGGAGGGCGAAACCTTCTCCTGGACCGGCTCCTACCACGAGAACATGAACGACCGCGACACTCTCGAAGTCGCCATCAATGTGCTTGAGGACTGGACCCCGAAAATCCCTGCGGAAATGGCCTCCGCACCCATCGTGGTGCTGGCCAACATGCATCCGCTCAACCAGCTGCAGATGATCGATCAG
>CAJQKQ010000048.1 GCA_905478925.1 uncultured Verrucomicrobiales bacterium | reverse complement strand
CCTTGGGGCTACCCGCCCCAAACCCCGGCAAGCTGAGCCAGCTTGACCGCCCCGCCCACCTCACAGACCAGATCACGACATCAATAAAACTCAAAATTTACTGGCAACGGTA
The DNA here is from genome assembly GCA_905478925.1 of uncultured Verrucomicrobiales bacterium. GTDB lineage: Bacteria > Verrucomicrobiota > Verrucomicrobiia > Verrucomicrobiales > Akkermansiaceae > Luteolibacter. Next base: position 42,125 of record CAJQKQ010000048.1, on the reverse strand, counting down.
AGGGAACCACTTCACTCCATCCTTCTTCTCAATATAAAGCTTAGAATAACCATAATCCTCATGTTCATCTCTCATCTGTGCGTTGTCGGAAAGGTGCCTAGAAAGCTCCCTGAAAAGCTTATGGTCAGGAATCTCCCAAACAGTTGTTGTGGCGCCATATTCAAAAGTTGCAAACATACGACCCGCGACATCAGGCGATTCTGGCAAGTTACAAGGCTGAAGCTGCAATCCAACGATGTAGCCATAAAATTTAAGCTCTGTGCCGATCATCTGCGTGGAGTCTGTGTGCATGGTTCTAAGATTTCTTTGGATAACAGCGGTATTCACTGACGGAAAAGCCGTTCAGTGCAATCCGTTGTTTCCGAACAACAATCGATTCGAGCATCCCCGTCAAGGTTCAACCCTTGCGGTGGATTTTTACCGAACGAAGCTGAAGCCGACGCCCCGCTGCCACCAGAGAAATACTAGGAGCATCTCACCTAACGTCAAAGCTGGCGGGGGTGTGGTATGATTTCCGCATGGCCAGCCAGACCACACCGGAATTGCCAGGGATCTCCTGGACAGAAGACACGACGATGACGACGGCGAAGGGATCGAAGTTGCGGCGTTTCGGCAGTGTGCGGATGGCCTGCAGGATACTGGATGGCTGCGACCGGCACATGATCTATGAGCTGAAAGCGGCCGGTGTGATCCGCGCCTACAAACACAAGGCGCATCGGCGCAACTCCCACTTGCGCGTTGATCTGCTATCGGTTTGGGAATACAAGCAGGGGCAGATGCGATCCTAAGTGTTCTAGGGGAAAGTTTTCAGTTTTCAGGGAAGACTTGGGTTGTTGGGCAGCAGGATGCAGCCCCTCCTTGGGGGCGAAGTAGGTATGAGTAGGTGCCAGTGGGTGGCAGTGGGGATGGGGTTTCCCGGATGCGTGGTTGGATGCGTGCATGTCCAACAAGACGACCACCACGAACAAGGCATTCTGGCTTTCGAAAACCTTCTGGCTGAATGCCATTGCCATGCTCTCGATGGCTTTCCCTCCAGTGCGAGAGTGGCTAGCTAGCAACCCTGTGCCGTTCGTCTCTGCCTTCGCGGCGGTGGGTGTTCTGATTCGGTTTGTGACGAACGGGAAAATTTCAATCTCCGGTAGCGGTGCTGGAGCCAGTGGTAATGGATCACCTGGAGGCTCGGCAACGGGTCTCCAGGTGTTGCTGCTTCTGTGCTGCCTTTCCTTCCTGCTGCCATCCTGTTCTGGGGATTCCCCGGTGCAGGGATCCATTGTCTACCGTGATCCGGATTCCGGGGCGAAGGCAGGGCTGAAGTTCACGCCGGGCGAGGCTCCGGTGGGATTCCTACGAGTGCCGATCGTTGATCCGGAGACGGCGAAGTCGAGGTCTTTGGTGGCTCTGACGATTGGTTTTGGGAGGGTTTCGTCCTTTTCCAAGCGGTGGTCGATCTCGTCGCGAACGATGGAGCAGAGTTCCGCGTAGGTTTCTTCCTCGGAGTCGCCGTGGCAGACGCCGCCGAAATAGAGATCGGGGCAGTAGCCGATGTAGCACCGGTCCTCGTCCGACGATTTGGAAAGGGGTCGGGAGTTGCACTTTAACATTTCAAAGAGCCCAAAGGCCACTTTTCTCGGCGTTTTGGCCGAATCTTCCGAGAAACATTCCAATACGAGATCTGATCCGAATGGCGCTGAAAAATGCAGCCGCCATCGTTGCAATGGCCGGATTACCTAGCCTTGGGTAGCAACTGGCTCCACGCCGCTTATTTCTTATAAAAGCACGAAGTCACCAGGTAGGTTTTGTATCCTGGGATCATCAGCAACTCAGGCACACAATGGCCTGACTTCGGTTTGAATATATTTCCATCGACCAAAAACTCGGAATTGCGGGGGAAATCCACATGGAATTTTCCCGTGCTACCGATCCCATCAATAAGTGCCCAGCTCATGGGTTCAGCTCCATCCGAGAACAGGATTAGAACCGGACGGCTTTGCGTCAGATCTTCGCGGATGAGTTCGGACACAGCCTTGAGATTGTCCGGCTGCAACTGAGAGAGAACCGGCTTACTGCGGACACCGGTGAGTTCCTCAATATTGCGAAGAAAGTCTTTCTCGGGCTTTATGTTATGAAAGTTCCGTTTCAATCCTTGAGCGTAAACATGTTGGAAAAATCCGTCGATTTCCTCCAAACGCATCGGGTAATCACCCGCTGAGGGATTCCAACTCAGTTGGCTAAAATCGACATCTGAGCCTTTCGATCGAGCCTTCGAGGAGGTGGATTCAAACCGTTCGGGGCGATAGTAGGCAATGAGCTTCGCAAACACACAAGTCGGGCTGTAACCGATGAACGGCGAAGTGGCTTCATTGCTGTATTTGTTGAATAAATAGCGATTGTCCGAGAAGGAGTCGGTGAACAACGGGCCGATACTAGCGGAAGAGGTATTGGGCTCTGGCGTTTTGACAATCTGTTCCTCATCGCTGTAGCGGACACCGATGCCGTTGTTCGCGAAAGCGCGGACGTAGTAGGTGGTGTTGGGTCTCAGATTGATCGCATGCCCCCGGTAACACTCGCGATGAGCCAGAGTGTAGGTATCGTCGCGGATGGTGGGTTCTTTAGAGGTGGACCAGCAAAAGCCGTAAGTGGTAATCAAGGGCTCACCGCGGAATTTGATAGTGCAATCCATCGTGAAGCTGGTGGGCTGAACATCGCTAATCTCATCGAGGCGGATTTGCGGTAGCATTGAGTTCGTGTAGTCACTACCGCTTACCCGATGACGATCGGTCTCTAAATCGAAGGTGAGAGTTCCGTCTTTTTCCTCGATGTTTTTGAAGGAAATCCCGCCATCCATGAGATTGGGAAGCCTGGATGACGGCTCGGTGGTCATGTCAAATTTCGTTCGATTGTGGGACTTGCCGAACAGACATTTGTTGGTGTCCCCCCCACCCCGGAAGAATGGATCATTGGGGCGGTAAACGTAAAAGTAGTCCGGTGAACCCAGGTAATTGGTCAGCCCCAAATTCACCACAGAGATGAGCATCCCCTCATGGTCGGGACCTACGCCAGCGATACGATCCTCCTCGTGGATGTATTCCACATGATACATGTAGTGGGGATGATTGCTGGGGATGAGGTAGCCGAGCGCTTCTTTTCCCTGTGGTGTGATGTGCCGCGGATGCAGGGTGTAGGTCCCTGGGTTTTTAATGGTCGGGTGATTCCGTTCCTCGATAAAGGCGTGGTGATAAAACCGGCTGAAGGCATTCGCAGTGGGGCCGTATGCGAGAGGGCTTGCGCCGCCACCGATACCATCATTGAAACGACCTATGCGATAGACGTCTGGAGCTCCAAGTGAGTGTCCGAGCTCATGAGCGAGCACACCACCGGCGAAGTCATTGATCTGGATTTTGGAATTGGGCCACATCGGCTCGCCCCACTTACAAGCCGGCCTATAGGAATCCCAAGGTTTAAAAATCTTGGTCGGATTCTTGGGCTCTTTGCTCCTGCGGGTTTTGACTGGCTTGGTCCGGTCTGGATCAGCGTCACGGTTGTCATAGAAGTCGAGGAGCGCGGCACTTACCTCCTCGGTTGGTTCCTTGGGTCGGCGCGTGACGTAGTTGTAGCACATGAACCGGGGCTTATCACCACGGTAGGATTGGTTGGCAAATTTCAGGGCATTCTCATTCATCTCTTTCACCCGATCATTGCCTTCTTCCCTGTCTTTCCAACCGATGGGGTTTCGCCAATAGTGATACTCGCAGTAATAACCGTAAAAGTGAGGGTCCTGGTAGTTGGTATCTTCATCAGGCATCACCACGAGTTTCGGCCAAGTGATGTCGTTGCTGTAGACCTTGAAATACTCCTTCAGGTCGACACCAGAGGAATATCTTCCGGATTTATCCTGCTTTCCGGTTTCCGCATGCTGAGGGTTACTGGAAACCTGATTTGCAGACCTGATAGCTTGATCAGTGTCTTCCGGGGCAACGGTTTCCTTGAAGGTGATGACGATGAAGCCCACGAGAAACTCACCGGTGGTCACCGGTTGTTTGGCCGGATTGTAATCCGGAATAGGCGACGCCTTGCGCTTGCCTCCTTTCTCCTCTGTCCCGTGCCCATGCACGGCGGCGTGAACCGGACATGACAGGCAGGCTAGAGCGATCAGCAATTGCAACATTCTCCTCATCGCACCATAGGAGAAAATCATAGGGCGCGACTGTAGTTTTCAAGGCAGCTTTGCCAAGTAGGTTCTTCAAAGGGGTTAGTCCCGCAGAACGAGTATCGACGTAAATCATCCCTGACAGGAGTCCCCCGCATTTTCTTTGAAAAAACTTCCCTGCCGGTTACCTATTCACTCTCATGCGACTGACCACTGCCGTGCTTTTCTCTGCGCTACTTTTTTCCTGCGAAAAAGCACCCTCACCTTCCAGCGAAACGATGCCTGCCGAACTTCCCGAACATTCTGAGAAATCATCCGCCGTTACTACCGAAGACCTGCTTTGGCTTGAAGAGGTTGAGGGTGAACGAGCCATAGCCTGGGTTCGCGCGCAAAATGAGCGTTCGCTTAACGAATTACAGGCAGCTCCTGAATACCCGGCAACTGAAGCTGCGGCGATCGAAATACTAACCTCGAAAGAGCGGATTCCCTACGGTCGGATCCGTGACGGCATGGTCTACAATTTCTGGCAGGATGACACCCATGTCCGCGGACTATGGCGACGCACCCCGGAGGCTGAATATGCGGCGGAAAATCCTGAATGGGAGACCGTTCTAGATTTCGACAAGCTCGCTTCAGATGAGGATAGCAACTGGGTCTTCAAAGGCGCAAGCGTCTTCCGGAAGTCGGATTCGGATCCGTTTGTGTGCCTCATTTCACTCTCCGATGGCGGCAAGGATGCAGTGATTAATCGCGAGTTTGATTTACAGAAAAAAGCCTTTCTAGATGACGGATTTATCACTTCCGAAGCCAAGCAGGATATCGCCTGGATCGATACCGATACCTTGTTGATCGGCACCGATTGGGGAGACGATACCGTTACCGAGAGCGGCTACCCCTTCGTGCTGAAACGGTGGAAGCGCGGGACGCCACTGGCAGACGCCGAAGAAGTCATTCGCGGAGATAAAACCGATGTTTCGATGTGGCCAATGACCTTTGAACTGGAAGACGGGCGCGTCCTAGCATGTGCCCGCGAGGCAAATACTTTTTTTACAAGCACCCTTTGGCTTTTGCCCGAGGACGGAACTGACCCAGTGCAGTGGCCGCTGCCTCCGAAATGCTCGCCGGAAGGGATTTTCAAAGGACAATTCCTCGTGGCGCTGGAGCAGGATTGGTCACCCGACGGCCAATCGGCTGATTTTAAATCCGGTGATCTCGTCGCCTTCGAACTGGATACGTTTTTGGAAAACCACACGCTCCCCGAGGTCTCCCTTGTTTTCCGTCCAGACAAAACCCAGGCAGTGAATGGCGTCGCCATCGCGAAAGGGGCGGCTCTGCTATCCATTAATGAAAACGTCGCTGGAAAAGTCCTCCGACTCGAACCCGGAAGCCCGTGGACGACGACGGAAATCAAGTTACCGGGAACCGGACAGGTCGGCGTCGCGTTTGCCGACAAAGATGAGGAAACTGTTTTCCTGAATTACGAAGCCTTTCTCACACCCGATTCGCTGTTGTCTTATGACACGAAAACCGGCGACACCAAGACCTTGAAAAGCCTTCCCGGAAAGTTCGACACCACCGATTTGAAGGTGGAGCAATTCTTCGCTACCTCGACCGATGGAACGCAAATCCCTTACCTCTTGGTGTGTCGCGACGACATAACTCTCGACGGCACAACTCCAACTTTGCTCTACGCTTACGGTGGATTTCAGATTTCACTTCGACCTTCCTACAATCCGGTTATCGGTCGATTGTGGTTGGAAAAAGGCGGTGCCTACGTGCTGGCAAATATCCGTGGCGGCGGCGAATACGGCCCGAATTGGCATCAGGCGGGACTAAAAACGAAGCGCCAGATTATTTACGATGACTTCATTGCCGTCGGTGAAAATCTGATCGAAAAGAAAATCACCAGCCCCGCGCATCTCGGTATCATGGGCGGTTCAAACGGCGGTTTGCTCATGGGGGTGATGTTGAATCAGCGCCCCGATTTGTGGAATGCAGTGGTTGTTCAAGTGCCGCTTCTCGACATGCTGCGGTTTCACCTCCTGCTCGCCGGTGCCTCATGGGTGGATGAATATGGCTCCCCGGAAGTTCCGGAAGAACGCGCGTTTTTGGAGAAGATTTCACCCGTTCATAATTTTGATTCGGCCAAAGAATATCCCGTGCCGTTTTTCGTGACCTCGACCAAAGACGACCGAGTTCATCCCGGCCACGCCCGCAAGATGGCCAAAAAGTTCGAAGACGCCGAATTGCCGTTTTATTATTACGAAAACACTGACGGAGGCCATTCCGCCGCCGCCAACCAAACGGAACGTGCCAAACGCAGCGCGCTAGAATTCACCTATCTCAAACAACGCTTGTTTGGAGGTAAGTAATTTCACCCACTTTTTCGGATCAATCGTCTCATTTTAACATTTTCCAGATTGCCATGCCGCGACCGCCTCCCATTTTTTCCAGTGGAATTTCGACGGGTTCTGCAGAATCCCCACCTCCGGCATGTCTCGGAAAGCCGCACGCGGGAACGCACGACTCCAATCGCGCAAGGCTACCCGCCGATCCGAAGAAGCAAACTGCGCGACTGGAGTCGTGCGCTCCACTGGTGAGGATTACGCAAGAAAAACATCTGAGATCGTTCCTCAGAACGTGTAGTCGAGCTGTATGGTCGCTTTGGTGGCTGACAGATAGCGTGCATCGTTTGAATCGAAATAGCCGAGCATCGCGGTCGCACTGAAGTGGTCGTTGAATTTCTTCACCAGCAAGGAATCCCAACCAAATCCGAAGTCCGTACCCACGCTGTTATCCCCGAAGAAGTGTGCGACATTTTTCCATTTTAGATCCCATGGCAGCGGTGCGGTGACGGAAAAGTAGCTGTCGGTGAGACCACCGGTGATGCCTGCTGCCCGCAATTTATTGGTGGTGTCTGCGAAGCCGTTCATGGCGTGCAGTGTGGCGAGCGGGGTCTGAAATCCATCGTCCAGTTGCTCAACTCCGCCCATCAGCGTAATCCCCCGAATGGACTTGGAGGCGTTGACGTGGAAATAGAGAGCCTCCTTATCGTTGAGTGGACCAGCTTCGCTCTGCACCGCAAACTCAGCGTGGGTCTGAAGGCCGCCCAACGGGGTGTCTATAAATATCCCGTAGGTGTTGTTGTCCCAACCATTTACGGCGGCGTCCTGGAAATCCATCAGATATACGTATCCCCCGAGTGTGACGTCTTCACATCCGGAGTAGGTGGCGTTGATCAGGTGGACATTGGAATCCACGCTCGATAGCACACCGTTCGCCTGTGCTCCGAAGATGCGGTTGACCTGACCCACCCATGCGTAACTGGCCTTGAAGCCGCAGTCAGCCTCGTAACCGATGGAGGCGGCATCGTAGGTTTGCTCGTTCTGGCGCCAGCCGACATTACCAACGAAGGCGGAGTTGTTGTAAATGATCCTCTGCCGACCGGCGACGATGGTGGTGTCGTAGCCGTGGTATTTTAAGAATGCTCTGTTTAGCTCGGCATTCTGTGGGTCGGCGACGATGGATTTAGCGGGATCGAAGGGATGAACACCGGGCGCACCGCCGTTGTAGTCGTCGATGATGGCACCGGTGAACTCACCTTCGGCGAAGGCGGAGAAACCATTCCATTCTGAGGTTTTGAATCCGGGACGGAGACGCATCGTGAGCGCGTTCGAGTTCTGGAAACCCTCGACATCGGAGAACTCGTATCGAAGCCGGGCGTCAAGCGTAGGCACCAGCCATTGGACTTCCGGCGGCGATTCGACGACGACCGGAGCAGGCGTGCCAGCATGGATTACGGTGGCGGTGGCGGCAGTGAGGAACAATGTGATTTTCATGGGAGTTACTGTTTTCTATCGATCAGGGAGAAGTATCGTGAATTTCCTAACCGCTCACGCAGCAATCGAAACCTGATCCACAGACATCCCTGATGGGACGCCCCACGGGATCATAAATCCGATAAAAAGAAAAGAAGTTAGTTTATTCATCTTCTCGAATCAATACCGAGCCAAGCACTTGAAATGATCGTGACGACGGAGCGCAGCGAAACTGCTTCCATGAATCGATATCAACCGTTGCGGCCATGTCCGACGAAAACACCGAAGTGGCATTTCTTGAATTTGGCGGCGTTGGATTCGCGCATTTTTTCCAAATCGTCATGCATCGGACATGGCTCGCCCACCCCGCACCAACCCGGACCGAATGGGCACGAGATGGTATCCTTGTGCCCCTCGAAAACCTCCACCACATCGTGGATCGTGATCTCCGAAGGGTCCCGGACGAGACGGTATCCCCCGCCAGGGCCGCGGGTGCCGAGAACAAAACCGGCCTGTGACAGAACCGTGAGCACCTTCGCCACCAGCGCTTGCGAGAGGTTCCGCTGCTCTGAGATCTGCTGGGAACTAAGCTGCACGCCCTCGCCGTGGTTTTCCGCAAGCGCACTGATCGCCGCCACCGCGGTTCCACTCATTTTTCCGTATCCGAACATTTTTTTACCTGAAAGCTTGTCTTGTCCGCCAACATGAATCGGCGGCACCATACCGTCGAGCAGCTTTTTCCAGAAAAAAGGAATGTTTTTTCTTTTTTTTATGTTTATCATCCCGCAGGGAGAACAAACATGACCGACACCACAGACATACTTGGCCGCGAGGAAATCATCCGGCTTGTTGACCGTTTCTACGAAAAAGTCAGGGACGACGAGACCCTCGGGTTCATCTTTGACAAGGTCGCCGGAATCGATTGGGACGCTCACCTACCGAAAATGTATGCCTTCTGGCAGACCGTGCTGTTTCGCGACGGTGGCTTCCGGGGGGATCCCATCGGCAAACACGCACGGCTCGTCCCGCTGACCCACATGGGCCGCGAGCAGTTCGACCGCTGGCTGGAAATCTTTGAGGAAACGGTAGACGAACTCTTCACCGGTGAAAACGCCACCCACATCAAGGCCTGCGCCACCGATATGGCGAACGTCATCCATTCCAAGATCAACGCGATACCGGACGCGCGCTTCGACCCCGCAAAGCTCACCGACGAGCAGCGGGCGAAGTATGCAGCCTACCGGGAAACGAAGCCGGAGTGATTCTGTAGCCAAAGTAGCGGTGACCTTCGGTCGCCGCTACTTTGCCGCCCGAAGCGACTCTCCTCCTCCACTGCTGGCGGCGGGACGCAGCAGCTACGCTAGGAAGCCGATGGCGGCAAGGAAACCGCCGGAGAGCAGGGCAACTGCGACCTTCCAGAACAGGTGGGCGTGGCGGAGATCCATAAACCGGAGGGTGACGAGGAGAATTTTTGCCATGGCTAGCACCAGGATGGCGACGACGCTGTGAGACGCGCCGGCAATGATCGCGGTAGCTCCGGTGAGCACCAGCAGGCAGATGAGGGTGGCGAGGTGGTATGGGGATTTCATACTCATGGCAGCAGATAAATCACGGGGAAGAGGACGAGCCAGATAAGATCGCACATGTGCCAGAAGACGGCACCCGCCTCGAAGTCTTCGGCTTCCAACGGCTTGGCGGCGGGGCGGCAGTGGAGGACGGCGAGAATGATCAGGCCAACGAGCACGTGCATCAGGTGAAAGACGGTGAGCAGCCAGTAGTAAGTAAAGAAGGTATCGTGCCCGAGCGTGAGTCCCGCCTCGATTTTTCCGTGATACTCGATTCCCTTGAGAATCAGGAAAAGACAGCCGCCGAGCATGGCGAAGCGAATGAATGGCCGGGCGTTGGTACCGCGTTTGAAACGCTCGACAGCGGCAGCCATGAAGTAACCGCTGACAAGTAAGAACACGGTATTTGCGACACCGTAGTAGGGCTGTAGATGCTGGCGTCCGGTGTGGAAGACATCCGGCTCATTGCGACCAAATCAGCAGGCCACCGGGCGGGTATAGAATCGCGGAGGTGGGCGGGCGTTGTTGCGGCGTCATGTGGCGACGAGTTTGGAAAACAGAGAGCTCATGGTCTGGCTGAGCTGTTCGGGGTTGCCTACCACATCGAAGTGGTGGCGACTGAACATCATCGGGAAAGTTTCCGTTGCTTGCTTCTCGATGGCGAAAGCGTGGGTGGTGAGACCGTGGAGCTTGCCAGTTTCGATGGCTTTACGGACATCCTTGATACCATAGGTGCCCTCGTAACGGTCGTAGTCGCAGGGGCGACCGTCGGTGACGAGGATGACGATCTTGCGGGATGCCTGTTGGTTGAGCAAGAGTTCCTGGGCGTGGCGCAGCGCGGGACCGATGCGGGTGTATCCGTTGGGCTGGAGTCCGCCGAAGTGCTGTTTCGCCTGCTCCCAAGGCTCGTCAAAATCTTTAAGAATTTCGAAGCGGCAGGAACGGCGGGTGTTCGAGGAAAATCCGGCGACGGCAAAGCTTTCGATCGCATCGCCGATGACCTCACCGACGCAATAGACGGTCTCCATGATCGCATCCAAGACACGGACATCATTGACCCATGCATCGGTGGAAAAGCTAAGATCCAATAGGAGCACGGCAGAGACATCGTGGATGTCTTTTTTGCGGTTGAGATAGATGGCTTCACTCGGCGTGTGACCGCTGCGGAGGCGGACCTGCCCATCGATGACTGCGTCGATGTCGAAATCATTGCCACTGGGCTGGCGCTTGAGTTTCAGGAACTCGGAAGTGAGGGAGGCGAACTGGCGTTTGAGCCGGGCGACTAGGACCTCGTGTTTTTTCTCGGTGGCGGCGATCCAGTCGGGGTGCGACTCGCAGTTGCGGGTTTCCTGGAGCAAACACCAGTCGGGCTTGTAGGCGCGCTTTTTGTAGTCCCACTCGGGATAAGGGATGCCGTGGCCGGGAGCGCTGTCGTTGGTCTCGAGGTTCAGGCCGTCGAGGATGACATCGCTGCGGTAGATCGAACGCGGACGCTCGTGGGAGCGCACAACCTGTTTCATATCGACTTCTTTAAGCGCCTCGGCGTGTTCTTCGAGTTCGTCCTCGTCGTCGCGCTTGCGGCTCAGGCCGCTGGTTTCCTCCAGGGTTTCCGCTTTTTCAAATGTATGGGTGGGCATGTCCGCGCCGTGGCCGTCGTCACCGGTGTCGAGTAGCACTTCCACATCGACCTGGCCTTTACCTTCGATCTCGGTGGTAACTCCGGAGTCGTTCGGATCGTGCTCGTCCGGGGTGGCAGTGGTGGCGTCTTTTTCGGCTTTTGTGGAGTCCGCGCGGGGAGTGCCGAGGATTTCCGCGAGGGAGAAACCTTCTAACAAATGCTGCCCGATGGAAGCTGACTTTTCAGAGAGGTAGGGAAATTCGCCGGAGAGTTTTTCTAGGTAGGCGGGTAGCTCGGCACCATCCCAGCCGTCGCGGATGGCGAGTGCGGCGACGATGGTTTTCAACTCGTAGAGCTGGCGGTTCGCCTCCGGGGAATCGGCTTCCGCGAAGATGGGCGGAAGGCAGATGCGGTCGCCGGTGCAGAGGACGGGGTTCGGGGTTTCGAAAATCCCGAGGTTGCGTCCGGAAAGCATGCGGGCGAGCAGTATGAGCGAGCCGCGATGCTCCTTGAGGGTGGCCTGACGGGATTCGATTTCCTGCTGCTCCGGCTTGGTGACAAACCGCCGATAGAGCGATTTCAGGCCGAGAAACGTGCTTTCCTCCCACTCGAACATGGCGGGCGTCAGATGCTGATTTCGATGACCTGGCGCATGGCGGCAACGGCCTCTTCGTCGTCGCTGAGCGGCTGTGCGATGGCGGTGACGCAGGCGAGCCGTGGCGAAATACCGGCGCTGATGAGTTTGCCGGCGGCGATCAGCAAACGGGTGGATACGGATTCCATCAGCGACAGCTCGGTGAGCTGGCGAATCTTGGTGCCGATTCGGACCAGCTTTTTGGCGGTGGCCTCGTCGGTGCCGGATTCGGAAACGACAATGCTGGCTTCCGCAGCCTCGTCCGGGTAACCGAATTGGATCGCGGCGAAGCGTTGGCGGGTCGATGGTTTCAGCTCGCGCAGGCTGCGCTGGTAACCGGGATTGAAGCTAACGATGAGCGAGAAGCCCTCGGCGGCGCTGAGTTTCTCGCCGGTGCGATCGAGGAAGATTTCCCTACGATGATCCGCGAGCGAGTGGATGACGACGATGGCGTCAGCGCGGGCTTCGGCGATCTCATCGAGGTAGAGGATGGCACCGGTGCGCACCGCGCGGGTGACCGGTCCATCGACCCAGACCGTGTCACCACCTTGCAGGAGATGACGGCCGAGGAGATCGGTGGCGGAGGTGTCTTCGTTGCAGGAGACGGTGATGAGTTCGCGACCGAGGCGTGCGGCCATGTGCTCGACGAAACGGGTTTTCCCACAACCGGTCGGCCCTTTGAGCATCAGCGGGAGCTGGCAGCGGTGGGCGTGTTCACAGAGTTCGATCTCCTTGCCGGCGGGCAGGTAGAAGGGAACGTCCGGAGCGGAACGGAGCGGATCTTCCATGGCGGCGATCATGTATCCGCCGGGTCGGAGTTGAGTGCCTCGTCGGTGGGGCGCCCGTAGCGGATGAAGTTGAGGATGAACAGCAGGATGCCGATGGTGAAAAGCCCGGCGGCGAGCACGAGACCGAAGAAATGCGGCTCGATCTCTTTCTGCACTTCCATAAAGTCGATGCCGGTGCGGCGTTCCAGCACGACCTGGCTGATTCCTGCCACGGCGAAGGCTCCGGTCATGGCGACCATGCCGATGTTGGAAAGCCAGAAACCGTAGGTCGAGGCGTTGGTGTCCCACAGCTTGCGACCTGTCATCAGAGGCATGGCGTAGGCGATCATCGCGAAGACGATCATCGCGTAAGCTCCCCAAAAGGCGAGGTGACCGTGCATGGCGGTGACCAATGTGCCGTGTGTCCACATATTCACCTGCGGGATGGTGTGGGCGATGCCGAGGAAACCGGCACCGACGAAGGCCATGATGGCGCAACCGAGCGTCCAGGTGAGGGCGGTTTTGTTCGGGTGCTTGCGGCCACCCTTTTTCGCCATCGCGAGGGCATACATGGCCATTCCGAGGAAGGCGAGCGGCTCAAGTGCGGAGAAGATCCCGCCGACGATGAGCCAGTAATGAGGCACGCCGATGTAGTAGTAATGGTGACCGGTGCCGAGAATCCCGGAGATAAATGTCAGGCCGACGATGATGTAGAGCCATTTTTCAACCACCTCGCGGTCAACCCCGGTGAGCTTGATAAGCAGGAAGCAGAGGATGCCGCCCATGATGAGCTCCCACACGCCCTCAACCCAAAGATGGACAACCCACCAGCGGTAGAAGGAGTCGAGCGTCTGATTATCGAAATCAATCATGCCGGGCAGATAGAGCAAGGCCGCGCAGAGCAATCCCATGTAGAGCACGATGGAGGTGGTGGTGAAACGTTTGCCGTTCCAGATCGTCCAGCCGATGTTGGCGAGGAAGAGCAGAATATTGCCAACCACCAGCCAGTCGAGCGGACGGGGAATCTCAAGGAATTTGCGGCCCTCCCAGATGTTCATGTGGTAACAGACGACGGCGGTGACCCCGACAAGCAGGAAGGAGATCAACTGCACGTAGGCGAGCTTCGGCCAGGCGAGTTCGCGCTCGGCCTCTTCGGGGATGATGAAATAGGCGGAGCCCATGAAACCGAGCAGCAGCCAAACGAGCAACAGGTTGGTATGCACCGCACGGGCGGTATTGAACGGGATGATGTTGTGCAGGCCATCGTATCCCATGTGGGCGAAGCCCATGATGAAGCCGTAAACGATCTGTAGCACCAGCAGCAGAAGGGCGGATGCGAAGAACCAGTAAGCGATCTTTTGTGTTTTGAATTTCATGGCGGAGATGTGTCGGTGGTTACTGGTTGTTGGAAAGGCCTTGGAGGTAATCGACAATCTCGTCGAGTTGCTCCGGAGTCATGGGAATCTGCGGCATCGGGGTGCCGGGTTTGATTTTCTGAGGATCACGGATCCAGTCCTTCATCGGCTCGCGCTCGATTCTCGTCCCGACCTGGTCAAGCGCGGGGCCAACGATCCCGCCGACTCCTCCGACGCTGTGGCAGGCGATGCAGATCGTCTTGAAAAGCTCCGGCTGGGGCACATCGCTCTTGCCGGTGGTGACGATGGGTGCGGCGACGCGACCCAGCGGCGGCTTGGCGGGGAAGCCGTTGAGATCGACGTTTCCGCACCACTCAAAGAAAGCAATGACATCCTCGATCTGTTCGTCGCTGAAATCGTAGTCCGTCATCTTGCGTTCGCCCGGGAACATTGCCTGCGGATCTTTCAGGAAAAGCCGCATCCAGTCCTTGCCACGGCGCTCGACGACCTTGGTGAGCTCCGGCGCGTAGTAGGCGCCCTCGCCGAAGAGGGTGTGGCAACCCATGCAGTTGTTTTTCTCCCAGATCTTTTTCCCGCGAATCACCTGTTCGGTGAGTTTATCTTCGTTGGTCTGCTTCGGCACCTGCTTGTGGGAGTCGTAAGTCAGCCCGAGGAAGGCCAGGGAAAAGACGCCCGTCCCTCCCAGGAAAAAGGCGCGCGCTTGGGATTTCGATAGCATGGTCTTGTAGTGGATTCGGAGTTGGTAAAATGCCTGCCCGCCGGACTTGGGAGTTCAAAGCCGGGACGGCCGGTCCGTATGAGAAATACGTTCTGAGGAATCCCTTTCCGGAAATCAAGAACTTTACTTATTTAAATTGGTTTGGAATGTTCATTTCAGCCGCCAGACTCGCAAGCAATCAACGGCGCGCGTATTTTGCCATCGGCAGGCAGAGTAGAATCAGGACAACAAACGGGAGCAGAACCGGATTCATGATCCCGTGGTCACGGATACCGAAAATGATAACGGTGAGCGAAAATATGAAGAGGAAGAAGGTCGCCAGCAGGGAGCGTGTCAGAAGCATCGCCCCTACGGCTGCTAGCGCGGCGGCGAACGGAAGAGGCAGGGAACCGGCGGAGCCAAGCCTATCTCCAAGCGAGCACATAACCATGATCCCGAAGCCCGCGAGTATCATCAACACACCCGGGATTACGAAGAGAAGCGGTTTCTCACGGCGTTTGGATTTCATGATGCGGAAGGTTCATCCCAAAAGGACGAAGGGTTCAATCATGCAATGAAAAATACCGTGGTAAATCCAGCAGGCAGCGCGATTGAATCTCGCGCTGCGTGGACAAGAGCAACCTCACCGCCACTGTCCGATTACCTCAGCCCAAGGCAAGGGGGAACCCACTTCATGCAGCACTTCTTGTATTTCTTCCCGCTGCCGCATGGGCATGGATCGTTCCTACCAGCGATTTCCGAAATTCTAGGAGTATCTTGAACTTTTCCAGCTCCGCCAAGAATCTCTTCCAACCCCGCACCGAGCGACTCCTGCCCGGAGGGACGCTGATCTTCAGCGACTCGGCCAGCTTTCGACGGGTGAGCTCCATACCGACCGGCAGCTCACCTTTCAGCATCCGATTCCGGATTTCGAAGTAGCTGCGCTCCGCGAGGCTTTGCGGCGGGCTCCCGGTCAATGGGTTCGAGCCGATCGACTGCGGAGTTGGGCTGGGGTCTTTCATCGGGAGTCGCCCGGAGGTATGGCCGTAACACCGGGCAAGTTCAGGAGGAATCGACGCTCATCAGGAAAAATCGACGCTCCTCAGGCAAATTGATGAAAGTAACGCTCCGAACCTTGACGTATCCGATACGGAGACATCAGTATGCGCGGGTAAAACCCATGATTGAAAACCCCGATGACATGCGAGGACAGCCAGCGACGAATTTGAAGCATCCGGACGATCCGGCACCCCACCCCGGCCGGTGGGCGATCGCCATCATGGTGAGCGCGGCGATCGTGTTGAGCTATCTGGACCGGCTCACGCTGCCGTGGACGCTCAGCGAGATCCAGAAGGACTACCCCTTCTCTGATCAGGTCAAAGCGCTCTTCGACTCGGCCTTTCTCATCAGTTACGGCCTGATGTATCTCGGTGGCGGACGGCTGCTCGATCGCCTCGGCACGCGCCGCGGGTTCCTCATTGTGATGATCTTCTGGTCGCTCGCCTGCGCCAGCCAGGGTCTGGCGGGCAATTTCGGCATGCCGGCGATCGGAGGCATGGCATTCGCCCTCTGCATGTTGGTGGTCAGCCGCTTCCTCCTTGGCGCCGGTGAGGGCGGCGGTTTTCCCGCTGCGACCCGGGCGGTCACCGAGTGGTTCCCCGTCAACGAACGCTCGACCGCGATGGGCATCATCAATGCCGGCACGGCGGTGGGCGCCGTCGCCGCTCCGCCACTCATCATGCTGGTGCTCAATCACACCGGTTGGTTCGGCATCTCGCCGTGGCGCTGGGTGTTCATCATCTGCGGCGCCATGGGACTGCTGTGGACCCTCTGGTGGTTCATCGCATACCACCCGCCGGAGGAAGCCGTCGAAACGGATGACGGCTCCGTGGTGGTGGCCTCCAAACCCGCCGCTGTCCCGATCAAGGCGCTGCTCCGTCACAAGGAGGTGTGGGCCGTGGTCGGCGCGAAGTTCCTTACCGACGCGGCGTGGTATTTCTACATGTTCTGGCTGCCGAAGTTCCTGATGGAAATGTTCGACATGAAGTTCAGCTCCGCCAGCGGGGTCGGCTGGATTCCCTACGCCGCAGCCGGGGTCGGCTGCTTGGTTGGCGGTTGGTCCTCAAGCGCGCTTCTCAAGCGCGGGGCGTCCGTCAACATGGCCCGCAAGCTCACCCTCGGCATCAGCGCCGCCTTCATGCCTTGGGTCATGCTGGTCCCGCAGCTCGATTCGGTCACCTGGGTGATCGTCGTTTTCAGTCTGGCCTTCTTCGGCCAGCAGTCGTGGTCCACCCTCGTCATGATCCTGCCCACCGACATGATTCCGCGACATTCGGTCGGCACGGTGGCCGGGATGGTCGGCCTCGGCGGTGCGCTGGGCGGAGTCGTGCTCGGCCAGACCGCCGGCTACCTGCGCGACCACGGCTTCAGCTACACGCCCATCCTGATCGTGGCCGGCTCGCTCCACATCATCGCATTCATCCTCATCTGCGTGGTTGTTCCGCGCATCCGGCAGCTCGATATCCAACCTCAAACTTCCTAACACCCCAGCTTTATGAAAATCACCAGAATCCGCACCCGTGTCATCGAATGGCGCGGCAAGACCGTTCCACTGCCGCCGCACTTCTGCACCAACCCGATGGATGCCATCTCGCCCATGCTGAGCAAGTCGACGATGGGCACCTTCACCTTCCACAGCTGGCTGATCGTCGAGATTTTCACCGACGACGGCCTGGTCGGCATCGGCAATGCCGCGCTTTCACCGCGCATCACCAAGCAGGTCATCGACCACTATCTCGCGCCACTTTTGATCGGGGAAAACCCATGGGACATCGAATTCTTGTGGCAGCACATGTATCGCAAGACGATGGCGTTCGGACGCAAGGGAATCGGCATGGTGGCGATCAGCGCGGTGGATATCGCGTTGTGGGACATCCTCGGAAAATCGGCCAAGCAACCGGTCTATCGGCTGCTCGGCGGCCGCACCAAACCGAAGATCCCGGTCTATGCCAGCCGCCTTTACTCAACTCCGCTCGACGAGCTGGCGAGCGAGTCGAAGCGCTACAAGGACGAGGGCTACCAGGCGATGAAACTGCGCTTCGGCTGGGGGCCGACCGATGGCGCGGAAGGCATGCGGAAGAACCTCGACCTCGTCCGCACGGTGCGGGAAACGGTGGGCGACGACGTCGACATCATGGCCGACGCCTACATGGGCTGGAACCTCGACTATGCGAAACGGATGATCCCGCGGCTCGAGGAATTCAACCTGAGATGGCTGGAGGAAGCAGTGATCCCCGACGACATCCACGGCTACGCGGAATTGAAAAAGGCCGGCCGCGTGCCGATCTCCGGCGGTGAGCACGAGTTCACGCTTTATGGATTCCGCGAATTGATCGAAGCGCGCGGCGTGGACTACATCCAGTTCGACACCAACCGGGTCGGCGGCCTCACCCAGGCGCGCAAGATCGCGGCGCTCGCCGAGGCGCACTCGATCCCGGTCATCCCTCACGCCGGGCAGATGCACAACTATCACATCGTCATGGCCAGCCTCAACTCGCCGATGGCGGAGTTCTTCCCGAAGGTCGATGTCGAGGTCGGCAACGAGCTATTCTGGTATTGTTTTGACGGCGAACCGGTGCCGGTGGACGGCTACATCGATCTCGACGAGAACACTCCTGGCCTCGGCCTGACGGTGAACGAGGAGAGCTTGAAAAACTTCGAAATAATCGAGTGATGAGACTGGTCCAAATTCAAACAAATGAGCGCAGAGCGGTTGCCCTGGTCGACGAACCGGTGCTGCGCTTGCTGCGGGATGCGAGCTCGGTTTACGAACTGGCGCAGGAGGCGATCACCTCGGGTGCATCGTTTCAAGATCTGGTGCGATCGCGTGTGACAGATGAAACGATTTCCTATGATTCGGTCTATCAGGGTGAGTCGGACTGGCGCTTGTTGACGCCGCTGGATCATCCGGACGGCGCATCGCGCTGCCTCGTATCCGGCACCGGGCTGACCCACCTCGGCAGCGCGCAAAGCCGGCAGTCGATGCACACGATGAAAGAGGAACAGCTCACCGACAGCATGATCATGTTCCGCTGGGGAGTCGAAGGCGGGAAGCCTGCGGCGGGTCATACGGGAACCGCGCCCGAATGGTTTTACAAGGGGGACGGCTCCATCCTTCGCGCCCACGGCGAGGCCTTGGATGTTCCCGCCCATGCCGAGGACGGCGGCGAGGAAGCGGAGATCGCTGGCATCTATCTGGTCGACGCGAGCGGCCGACCGATCCGCATCGGCATGGCGGCGGGCAACGAGTTTTCCGACCACAAGTTCGAGAAACGCAACTACCTGAACCTAGCAGGATCGAAGATACGCACCTGTTCGCTGGGACCGGAGCTGGTGATCGATCCTTCATTCGCTTCGGTTCCCGGGAAGGTTTCCATCCTCCGCGAGGGTCGCGAGCAATGGGCGAAAGACATTCTAACCGGCGAGGATGAGATGTGCCACAGCCTTGCCAACCTCGAGTCCCATCATTTCAAGTTCGAGAACCACCGGCGGCCGGGCGACCTGCACGTCCACTACTATGGCGCTTGCGTCCTGAGTTTCGGGGACGGCGTGGAGCTGGCCGATGGCGACGTCATGGAAATGTCCTTCGAGGGCTTCGGCCGGGCTCTTCGCAATCCGGTTCACGTCACTCACGAAACCGCTCAACCGGTCACCATCCAGACACTTCACTAATTTTATGAACGATACCCCTATTGCATTTCTCGGACTGGGCCTGATGGGCTCAGGAATGGCCGGAACCCTCTTGGAAAAGGGATTTCCGGTGAACATCTACAACCGGAATCCCGACAAGGCGAAGCCTCTTGCCGAACGCGGAGCGACAGTTGCGAAAACGGCTGCCGAGGCGGCCGCGGGAGCCGGGGCGATCGTCAGCATGGTTGCCGACGACAAGGCCTCGCGCGCCCTCTGGCTGGGACCCGACGGCGCTCTGGCGGCGGCCGGGCCGGGAACCGTGTGCATCGAGTGCAGCACGGTGACGGTCGGGTGGATCAAGGAGCTTGCGGCTGCGGCGGAGCAGCGCGGCTGCGTGTTCGTCGACGCACCGGTGACCGGCAGCAAGACCCAGGCGGCTACGGGAGAACTGAACTTCCTCGTCGGCGGCACGGAGTCCGCGCTGGACCAAGCCCGACCCGTCCTTGACGCGATGGGCCGCACGGTCACCCACCTCGGTCCGGCCGGTAGCGGCGCGATGGTCAAGCTGATCAACAACTTCGTCTGCGGTGTCCAATTGGCTTCGATCGCCGAAGCGGTGGCGATGATCGAGCGCTGCGATCTCGACCGCGAGGCGGCGCTCGGCGTGCTCACCAATGGCGCACCCGGAAGCCCGCTCGTGAAACTGCTTTCCGCGCGGATGACAGCGGCGGACTACACGCCGTTTTTCCACCTTCACCTGTTAGCCAAGGACCTCTCGTATGCCGTGCAGGAAGCGGCGGCCCTATCTCTCGACCTCAAGACTGCGGAAACCGCGCTCGGCCTTTTCCAGAAGGCGGTCGACGACGGATATGGCGACCAGGACATGTCGGCTGTCATCGAAACCCTACGGAAAAACTAATCTCATGACCCTGAAATCCCTCTTTCCCGCGCTTTGTCTCTTTGGACTCGGCCTGTCCGGACTTCCGGCACAAGACGCCAAAAAAGTAATCTTCATCTCGGGGAAGCCGAGTCATGGCCCCGGTGCTCACGAGCATCGTGCTGGAAATATTCTTTTGGCCAAACGACTCAACGAAGCGAATCTCGGGATTGAAGCGATCGTTTTGCCAGAGAACGGCTATCCGAAGGACCCGAAGGTTCTCGAAGGCGCTGCGTCCGTTGTCATCTTCTGCACCGGACATAATGGGCATCTCCTGAATCCGCATCTCGAGGAATTCGATGCGCTCATGAAGAACGGGACGGGACTGGTCATGATTCACTGGGCCACGGAGGCGCTGACTGGAGTGCCTGGAAAGAAGTTTTCGGAGTGGATGGGTGGATACTGTGATCTAAATTGGTCGGTGAACCCGCACTGGAAACCGAACTTCAAGAACTTCCCGGATCACCCGATCTCCAACGGATTGGAGCCGTTCAGCGTGGATGACGAGTGGTATTATCACATGCGCTTCGTCGCCGGTCTGAAGGGCGTCACGCCGGTTCTTTCCGATCTGCCTCCGCCGGAAACGTTGAAGCGACCAGATGGTGCACGGAGTGGAAATCCGGATGTGCGCCGTGCGGTGGCGAATGGCGAGAGCCAGCACGTTGCTTGGGCCTACCAGCGACCTGACGGCAAGGGACGTGGATTTGGTTTTACGGGCGGGCATTTCCACGTGAGTTGGCAGAATGACATGTTCCGCAAAGTGGTGTTGAACGCGATCCTTTGGACGGCGCATGTCGATGTTCCGGAAGCTGGCGTTCCCTCAAAAACGCCAAGCGATGAAGAGATGAAACTGAACCTCGATGACAAAGGGCAGAAAAAGAAACCAGCTCCACCGGCAAAGAAACCTACGGTCAAAGTTCCCAATGCCGATTAACGCGGTCAGACGAATGCGCAAAAATCGGACAGCAGTCAGTCTCTCGCGCCCTTGGTAAAAGCGATCGATTCATCGGAGAATCCTGAAATACAGAAATTACTAATCAGCGGCATTATTCTGGGACTCGAGGGTCAGCGGAATGTCACGCCGCCGGAAGGTTGGTCGGAGCTTAGCGCGAAGTTGCTAAACAGCGATGACAGCGAACTGAAAAAGCTCACCAAGCAACTCGGCCAGATTTTCGGCGACGAATCGGCGACCCTGCAGGCGATCGCGACCTTGAAAGACAAAACAGCCGATCTTGATGATCGACGTTCAGCGCTCGCATCGCTGCTCATTCAGCGCTCGCATCGCTGCTCATTCAGCGACGCCATGAGCTCCCTGCCATCTTAAAGACCCTTCTCGATGAAGAGCCACTCCGGATCGAAGCGATCCGTGGCTTTTCGACCTTGGAAATCCCCAACGCCGGGGAGCTCTTGTTAGAGCGGTATCCCGACTTTGATCCAGCCGCCCAGCGAGCCGTCATTGAAACCCTCGCAACACGAAAGCAGTACGCCGAATCGCTTTTCCAAGCACTCGAAGCCAAGACCATTTCGAAACAAGCCATCCCCGTCTACGCGATACGCTCCCTCGGAAAACTACTCGGAGGCAAATTCACCAAAACCTATGGAGTCCTCGAGTTAAATGAAGACAAGGAATCGCTCATTGCCGAATACGTGAGAATCGCAAGGCCCGGGGAACTGGCAAAAGCGAGCGCTTCACGCGGCCGAGCGGTTTATCAAAAAGCCTGCATGGCCTGTCATCAGATGTATGCGAAGGCGGGATTATTGGGCCGGACCTCACCGGATCGAACCGCGGAGATCTCAATTATCTGCTGCTCAACGTCATCGATCCCAGTGGGGACATTCCCGATGCCTACAAGATGGTAACCGTGACCACAAACGACGGCCAAGTCCTCGTTGGAAGTGTCACTGGAGAAGATGACCAGAAAATCGTCCTCAGTATGGTCGGGCAGAAGTCCACGGTCGCCAAGAGTGACATTAAATCTCGCGAGACTTCAAATATCTCGATGATGCCGGAGGGATTATTGAAAACCCTGACCCCGGATGAGGTCCTGAACCTCTTCAAGTATATGCAAACGAAGGCGCAAGTAGCGCTGCCGAAACCTAATTCTCACAAATAGCCACTCACTACCTCTTCGAATGAAAACCAACTTATCAGCATCACGATTCAAACTCATTTGTTTGTTCCTTTGCCTTCCATCCGCAGCATTCGCACAGCGCGGGAAGCAACACAAAAACAGCGACGCGCCTTTTCTGAAACCCGCCGAAGCCGTCGCAGCCATGGAAATCCCCGAGGGATTCGAAGTCTCGATCTTTGCGGCGGAACCAGACATTGGGGAACCTATTGCCTTCACCTTCGACGACCGCGGTCGAGTCTGGGTTGTCGAAAACTACAACTACGTCAATCGAGGGAACCACAATCAGGATGAGATTCTCAGCCGCATTCAAATCTTCGAAGATACCGATAGCGATGGCGTCTTTGATACGAAAAAACTGTTCACCGACCAAATCAAATTTTCCTCGGGAATCGCGGTGGGATTTGGAGGAGTTTATCTCGGTTCACCGCCTGAGTTGCTGTTCATTCCGGATGCGGATGGCGATGATGTCCCTGACGGAAAACCCGAGGTCTTGCTCGACGGTTGGGGCTTCCAGGACCGACACGAAACACTGAACAGCTTCATTTGGGGCCCGGACGGTTGGATGTATGGATGCCACGGGGTTTTCACTGAATCGTGGGTCGGGAAACCCGGCACTCCGAAAGAGGATCGGACCTTTATCGACGCCGGAATCTGGCGATTTCACCCGGTCAAAAAGGAGTTCGAAGTTTTCGCCCGTGGGCTTTCGAACCCGTGGGGATTCGATTTCAATGATATCGGCCATGGCTTCGCAACCTGTTGTGTGATCCCGCATTTGTTTCACGTGGTTCAGGGCGGTATTTATCACAAACAGTCCAAGGCCCACGTGAATCCTTATGTCTACGACGACATCAAAACGATTCGCGATCACACCCATCTCTCGGCACATGGCGGAGCTCGGTTCTATCTCGCTGATACCTTTCCTGAGAAATACCGCGACCAGCTTTTCATGTGCAACATTCACGAGCACTCGGTCCTCACCGATGTGATGGTCCCGAAGGGATCGAGTTACATCGGGAAACACGGCGAAGACTTTATGCCCACCAACGATCTCGCGTGGGTTGGTTTCAGTGTTGAGATCGGCCCCGACGGTGGTGTCTATATTCTGGATTGGCACGACACGGACATTTGCGGCAACGCGATCAACTTCCCCGACAGTGGACGAATTTATCGCATCATGCCGAAGGGGGCGAAAAAAATCGCGCGGCCCAACATTGGAAAACTCTCCGACCTCGAGCTGGTGGCCATGCAAAGCCACGCGAATGATTGGTATGTCCGGCAGGCTCGTGTTGAGTTGCACTCCCGCTCCGCCGCGGGGAAACTTGATCAGAAAGCCGTCTACGCTGCGCTCGAAAAACAGTTCACGGAGGCGACCACCACCCCGAAACGACTGCGGGCCCATTGGGCGATGCATGTCACCGGAGCTTATTCGGGTGACAGAAAGAAGACACTGATCGCCCTGCTGGATCACGACGACGAGCACATTCGGGCGTGGTCGGTGCAGTTGCTCATGGATGATAAGAAGCCGGGCGACGACGTTCTCGCTAAGTTTTTGGAAATGGCCACGAACGACGAGTCCCCAACCGTCCGCCTCTATCTTGCTTCCGCGCTGGGTCGACTGCCCATCGAGCAACGCTGGCCGATTCTGGGTGCTCTCGCTCAACACGAAGAGGACATCGCCGACAGCAACATTCCCCGCCTTCTCTGGTTCGCGCTCGAGCCCGCCGTGCCGCAGTTTCCTGACAAGGCGCTTCAGACGGCCCTTTTGGGTAAAATTCCGTTCCTTAAGAAATCCGTTGTCCGCCGTATGGCGAGTGGTTCTTTGACGAAAACCGATGATCAAGGGGTCAATAAATCAGCGAAATGGAAGAGCATCGTCGCCAAGTATGCCCCCGGGTTTGAGCCCTTCAATGTAGGAAAGGGTGGAGTCAGAAAACTGCAGGAATTTCGGAATGAACAGGGCTTTCAGACGCATCCGAAAGACAAAGACACTCCCTGTTCTCTGAAACGAACCGTGAAGATTCCGGCGGGTCAGAAAACCACACTAAAGGCCCGGGCGAGCTACCATCCTCACGGCGACTGGCAACTGCGGATCCTGGCGAATAAAGAGGTGCTCCACGATCAAATCGTCAGCTACAAAACCGTGAAAACTGAATGGCTCGATCTCGAAATTGACCTCTCAAAATTCGCCGGAAAATCGATTGATCTCATTCTCGAAAATCGGGCAAACAATTGGGAGAACGAGTTTGGCTATTGGGGTTCAATCAAAATAGTTACCGAATAGATTAACGCACCATCACCAATGGATGGGCCGTCGATCCGGGACCTGCAGTTCAATGATCAAAACACTCTTCATCTTTACTGCGCTATTCCTTTCGCGCTCTCTATCCGCGAAGTCTCCAAACATCTCTTCTGCGTGTTTTGTCATGTTGTTGGTTTGATGGAGATGCGGGGAATCACGCGGACGCCGATGTCCCACCAAGGAGCCCTACCTTTGTCGGCAAGACATCATTTCACTGCTTCGCATTTTGTTCAGCCGACAGACTCCTAGGAATTTGCTTCTGGTGGGAGGAGCTTGAGGGCGCCGTTGAGGGGATAGCAGAGGGGATAGCAGAGGGGTGAAAGGGGGGTGAAAGGGGGGTGATTCTTTAGGCTTTTGAATTCGTCATATTTTATTCGTTCACTGGATTGAATTATCTGGCGATAGCAAGCCGGGGTGATGGTTTAAAGCGTCCCCGGCCAGCGCACGATGAAGGGCGTCCGATGCCCGCCCTCCCACTGGTCGCGCTTCACGCCCCTCCAGGGACGCGCGCCATCGTGCTTATGATCGCGCCGCATGGCGTTCACGGTCGGCACCTCGGGCCCGTTGTCCGAAGCAAACATGACAATGGTATTATCCGCCACACCGAGTTCTTCGAGCGTCTTCATCAACTCGCCGACGATCCAATCCATCTCGTAAAGGAAGTCGCCGTGTGGTCCCGATTTGGTCTTGCCCTTGAATTGGTCCGCCGGGAACGAAGGCAGGTGCACCGCCTGCATCGAGTGGAACAGGAAGAAGGGCTGATCGGGCTTCTGCTTCACGTGTGCCTTCAAGAACCCCTGGCTCTTTTCCAGGAACACCAGGTCCACCTCCTCAACATCGTAGTTCGGCGCGATCATCCCGGCACGGTTGTCGTGCGAATAGGGATGCTTCGGCAACGGCGTTGTGTCGATGATCTGCGTCGGCGGCACAGGGATGCGGTCGCCGTCGATGTAGGCGTAGAGCCAGTCGGTGGTCGGGCAGCATACCGTGCCGTAGAACCGATCAAATCCGCGATGGATAGGGGCATCGGGGATGGCGCGGGAAAAATCGACCATCTTCACCCCCTTGTTGCCGCCCTGCGTAACGCGCTTGCCATCTTTGCCCATGAAACTCATGCCGATGTGCCATTTGCCGAACATCGCGGTGGCGTAGCCCTGCTTCTGCAACATCCCGGGCAAGGTCAGCCGCTCCTCCTCGATCATGCATGGACCGCCGACCCCAGTGAATACACCCTGGAAGCCGGTGCGGAACGCCATGCGGCCAGTCATCAAACTGTAGCGCGTCGGCGTGCAGACGGTCGACGGGCTGTGCGCGTCGGTGAAGCGCATGCCCTGCGTAGCGAGCCGATCGATATTCGGCGTCGGGATCTCCGACTCGCTGTTGTAGCAAGCGATGTCGCCGTATCCGAGGTCATCGGCCAGAATGAAGAGGATATTCGGCGGCGCCGCCGCGGCGAATAACGGAAGCGACAGGATGCCGCCGAGAAGGATCGTTTGTAGGCTCTTGATCATCTGAAAAAATCGGGAAATACGGGGATGGTTTGCGATTCTACTCGAGCACCGGTTTGGTTGGTCTGTTCAGATCGGCTTCGAAAAAACTCATTTTTTCCCCTACCCGATCGTCGTCGCCAAGGTCCTCACGCATCGCCTCTGCCAAAGCGAGCAAATGCTTCACAGCTGTAAATGGGGACAGGTGCGATCCCTTGAATCTACTGGGCTCGGACAGACTCAAGGGTCAGGCGGCTTCCTTCAGCACCCTTCCTGCACGGTCTGAGCGCCAGTCGAGTGATGGTGCCATGCCAGTTCTCGTTGCCTGCAAGCTGGACGGTATAGGTCCGTGTGATGCCGTCAGACTTAACCGGGAAACTGATTACGTCCTCCGGGCTGGGCTTCTTGTTGCCGTGCTTGGTCCAGATCAGACGCGCCTTCGGCTCGCCCGTCTTGAAGGCCGCCCGAATGGTGACGGTCTTGACCATTTCGGCATCAAGGCAAAAGGGCGGGCTGATGATGCTGGGGTTGTTCTGCTCGAGCTGCACTTCCCAGACACCCTTGAGAGGCATGCCCTTGTCCGCCGCATTCTGGAAGTGCCAGTGCTGGCGGTCGGATTTGAATACGAAGTTCAGGCCCTGCTGCGGAGCCCGTTGCTCGTAGACGTAACGCCTGATATCACCCAATGAACCCACCACCAGCCGATACTTATAGGTATAGACGATATTGTGATCGAGTATCTCCATGTGCAGCGGTGCCAGATAGCCGGTGGGGCTGCTCTTGGGACCACCACTGCCGGGTTTTCCGGAAAATCCGCCCAGGTAGCTCTGCAGGCCGGGCGTCCAGACACCAAACCCGTGGTTCTCCTTGTCGACGAGCGCGGACCACTCCTCGGTCGCCTGAAAGTGGTTCCAGGGGAAAGGCGGGTTCTCGGGCTTGTGCGATAGCTCCGTCAGCTCGCCACCGGTATAGGGTTTCGCGCCCGTGTAGGTCATGATCTTGTACCAGGGTCCGTTGCTGTAGAGCGCCGGCAGTTCCTGGCTGCGCGCGCCATACTGCGTCTTGTCGTCCCGCGCGTTGACCAGGCGGCTGGTGACTTCGACCACATTGCCGTCGAGCTTGTAGATGCATTCAAAGGTGCACTGCGCGGGCTGGTTGTTCAGGGGCCAGTGCATCGGTCGGCACTTCACATAGATGGTCTTGCCATCGTTCCTGTGTTCGAGAATCGTTGAGGTGTTGCCGCCAAAGTCACCCGATTGGATGGGGTTCCAGCCCAGCTGCTTCCAGTGGTCCGCGGGCTTCTTGCCATTGGGTTCGAACGGCTTGGGGCCACTATAGAATGACATCTGGATCTGTCGTCCCCAGTCATGGCTGTTGATCATATTGGGGCCATCCTTGGTCGACAGGTGCGTGATGGCGCCACCGAGTGTGAGATTGGCGCCAAACCGGATCTGGTCGTTTTCAAGCACGGACATCTTTGCCTCCGCATTCCGGGGCTGGGCGTGTGACAACTGAGGGAGCAGCATGGCCGCAGTGAGTAGTGTTTCGATAGTTCGCATGACGTTACTTGGTCCTTTCTTCGTGATCCCAATCAGATTCAGCCTCGGATCAATAGAATGTGTAGCGTATCATTTCGGTCTTGTCGCGGGTCAGTATGCGGACGTTCCGGAGTTCTGCCTCGCCCGCGTCAGGCAGGCGTGCGGCAAACTTGTTGAGGCCGATGAATCCCTGCTTGCCCGTGTCCACCCTTGCCTTGCCGTGGCGGTGATGTTGCCTTCCCCTTGTCAGGACAAGGTCGGCACACGGGAACTTTGATTTCGGAGCTCGATGGCTGGCCTGCGTCTCCACTTGCCCACTTGTCCTGCCGTAGCCTTCTTGACCGCCATAGCTTCAGCGAAGGAGGATGCTACACCCGGAGCGTCACCGCTCCCAGCGTAGGGTTTGCGATACTTGCCCGATCCCATCTTCCTGCCCGTTCCACCGACAGGCGAATCCGGGAAAAATGTTGCGATGCAGCACCTGGCCCCGATGGAAATGTTGCAATGCGACTCCTGACCCCAAAAACGATGGAAATGTTGCAATGCGACTCCTGACCCCAAAAACCGCTTGGGGTTGATGGCGGGGCGCATCGCACGCCATGCGCGAAGGGGGACACACGCGCCGCCGCGTGTCCCAGGGTGCGCGCCCCCACTCTCCGTCCCTGACGGGCTATGTCTGTCAGGCGAAATGAGCTGCATTCATCTCCGGGCGGAAAAGCTCTCACCCGTATTTGTCTCAGTTTTCAAGTAGCTGGCACGCAGTAAGCTAATTCAGTTTTGGAAAATTCATTCCGCAACCAACACAAAAAATGACAAAGAAAGCTATCATACTACTGGCCACCGTCTCTGCACTGCATGCGGGCACCCCGGAGAGCGCCCCCATCATTCCACCTCCTGCCACGGCGCAGTGGATCAAACCACTGATCGATATCCGTGCCCGCTACGAGTACGCCGATATCGCCGGCGCCGACGATTCGAATGCATTTACGATCCGAGAGCGCTTCGGCCTCCAGACGATGTCTTGGTATGGGTTCAGTGCACTCGTCGAAGGCGAATTCTCCCAGGCTATCGGCGATGACTACCACGGCGGAGCGGCAGGCGCCACTCCCTTCGATCCAACCCAGTCTGTCATCGCCGATCCGGAGACGAACGAACTGAACCAAGCCTTTCTCCAGTATTCCGGCTACGATATGGTCGCCAAGTTCGGCCGCCAGCGCATCATCTACGACAACTCGGCCTTCATCGGCAACGTCGGTTGGCGCCAGAACGAGCAGACCTACGATGCCATCGCGCTCTCCGGGACCTGGATCGATTCACTGACCCTGAACTACGCATACATCGATCGAGTGAACCGGATCTTCGGCTCCGATGCGATCGGTAATGCCGGATCCCTGAACTCGGAAGTCCACGCCCTGAACCTATCCTACACGGGAATCGAAGGGCTCAAGCTCGGTGGCTACGCTTATATCATGAAATTCGCCACCCTTCCGGCATGGGACAACAGCACCTTCGGGGTCAGCGCCTCCGGAAAACTCCATGGGCTCGACCTCTATGGCGAAGTCGCATGGCAGGACGATGCAGGTGCCGCCGGAAACAGCGAAGCACTCTACTTCCACGCAACGGCGACTAAATCGCTTTTCGAAAATCAAAGTATGACTGTTGGAATTGAGAGCCTCGGCGCAGGTTTCAAAACACCGCTTGCCACGCTCCACGCCTTCAACGGTTTCGCAGATGCATTCATCGGCGGTCGTGCCGGAGGCGGCCACAACGGCCTCACCGACACCTATGTCTCATACTCAATGCCCATCTTCTGGGGTATGAAATGGATAAATGTCCTCCACGCATTCGGCGATAACGAGATCTCCACCGGATACGGTTGGGAATACGACTCCGTCCTGGTGAAAAAGTTCGATGAGAACTTCTCCGCCCTCGCGAAATTCGCCTACTTCGACGGCGGTGGCGATCCCTTCGCCGGCGCAGCCGTCCTGGCGGACACCACCCGCTTCTCAATCCAACTCGATTACAAATTCTAGCCTGTTGTTGGATTGTCGACACGAACCGCGTGTTGGCAGCCCTCAAGCTATGGCAACAACCGAAAGACCGACCACGAACCACCTGAAAAACATGAAATCTCAATCCAACCATTCCCGCCTGAGCCTTCTCTCGGCAATCTTCACCGCCCCCGCCCTGCTGTGGCTGGCCGCAGGTTCGGCACATGCCGAAAAGCTCGCCGTTGAAAAGGACTCCCTGAAACTCGGCTTCATCAAGCTCACTGACTGCGCCCCTCTTGTGATCGCCAAGGAAAAGGGCTTTTTCGAGGATGAAGGGCTCCAAGTCGAAGTCATCGCCCAATCGAACTGGAAAGTCCTTCTCGACAACGTCATCACCGGCAATCTCGACGGCGCGCACATGCTTTCTGGACAACCGATCGCCGCCACAATCGGCATCGGCACAGAGGCGCACATCGTCACACCCTACACACTCGATCTCAACGGCAACGCCATCACCGTTTCCAACTCGATCTGGGAACAGATGCAGCAGAACGAGCCCGATCTGGATTCCGACACCCCGCCGCATCCGATCTCCGCAGCGGCGCTGAAGCCGATCGCTGAGGATCTCCTCGCGGACGGGGAAAAGCTCCAGATGGGCATGGTTTT
Source organism: uncultured Verrucomicrobiales bacterium (assembly GCA_905478925.1). GTDB lineage: Bacteria > Verrucomicrobiota > Verrucomicrobiia > Verrucomicrobiales > Akkermansiaceae > Luteolibacter. The sequence continues at coordinate 11,764 of CAJQKQ010000048.1, read as the reverse complement.
CCCCGTCTCCACCCACAACTACGAGATCCGCTACTGGCTCGCAGCCTCCGGCATCCATCCAGGCTTCTACTCGAAGACTGACGTGGCCGGTCGCACCGATGCGGAAGTGGAGCTCTCCGTGACCCCACCGCCGCAGATGCCCGCCACCCTCGAGGCAGGCACCATCTCGGGCTACTGCGTCGGCGAACCGTGGAATCAGCAGGCTGTCACCAAGGGAATCGGCGTCCCCGTCGTCACCAACTACGAGATCTGGAAAAATAGTCCGGAGAAGGTCTTCGGCGTCACCAGGAAATGGGCCGATGAGAATCCGAACACGATCATCGCCGTCACCAAGGCTCTCATCCGTTCCGGAAAGTGGCTCGATGAAACCGATGCTGCGGGCAAGCTTGTGAACCGTGAGGAAGCCTGCCGCATCCTTTCCCAGCCGAACTACGTCGGGGCGGATTTCGAAGTGATCAAAAACTCGATGACCGGAACCTTCGTTTTCCAGAAGACCGATGTCCTGGACATGCCTGACTTCAATGTCTTCTTCAAACACGATTGCTCATACCCTTGGTATTCCGATGGCGTCTGGTTCCTGACCCAGATGCGCCGCTGGGGTCAGATCACCGAGGCCAAGCCGGCTTCTTGGTATGCCGAGACCGTCAAGAAGATCTACCTCCCCGAGGTATATCGGAAAGCTGCTGCATCCCTCATTTCCGAAGGCTACATGACCGAAAACGAGCTGCCGAAAACGGATGACAGCTACAAGGTCACCACCGCCGATTTCATCGACGGCAACCCATACGACGGTCACAAGCCGATCGAATACATCAATTCATTCGAGATCGGCATCAAGGACGATGCCGCCCTCTCCGGCGAATAGTCCGCAATAACAGATTGCCCGGAAAAGGTCGGTGCGCTCTCCACGGATCGCACCAGCTCTAACCAACTCTTGAACCCCATGTCAGCGAAATACACGATACTAAAAGGCATCGATATTGCCGGACTTAATTTCCTCTCGCCCGTGGTTCGCCTGGCCACTGGGGAGGAACCAGCGAAGCAGATGAAGGAGATCGGGCGCTTGATCGTGATCCCCACGCTTGCCTTCCTCGCTTTCTTTTGGCTCTGGGCTGTCGTCGCACCGAAGCATAGGACGAAGTCCGGTGAGGTGCCCACCCCATCCGTTGTCTGGGATGCCCGGGCGGGCATATGGCGCTTCCATAACTACGAAACCGCCAAGCAGGATGGGTTCCTTCTTCAAGGCAAGGAACGTGAGACGGAACTTGCCCGAGCCACTGCTCGCATCGCCGAGGTCGGGATGCTCGAAAAAATCGCCCGGGAACAGCTCACCGCAGCGAGGGAGGCTTCGACGGTGAAGTTCGATACTACGGTCGCGCCCGCCAAAAACGCCTACGACACGCTGCGCGAAATATCACGCGAATCGCGTAAGGGGCGCACCGCCGCGCTCAAGGCGGAGGCTGCCACATTGAACACCGCCACGGAAGAGGCGCGGCTCGCTTTTCTTCAGAAACTGAGAGACACGGAAGCTAGGACGGAAATTGACAAGCTGGAGCTCGCCAAGCTCAAGGACAGATATGAGGAGGCTCAGGAAATTACTTTCCCCGAGGTCAAGGACGCGACCCGCGCCAACACAGTTCTCGCCGAAGAAAAGCAGTTTCTTGTCAAATACATCGACATGCTCGGGAAGGACTCCCGCGAGCTGAAACTTGCCGCTGCGAAGACGAAGCTGAAGGAGACCAGAACTTCCTTCCTCACCGCCACCGAGGGCGATCTGTACCGGCTCGGTAGCGGAATCATCAAGAACGAGAAGTTTATCAAAACCACCGCCAGCTCGAAATACGCCAAGCCCTGGACGCTGCCGAAGCAGATTGTCCGCTCCCTGCTCTGCGTGTTCGCCGGCTTCCTGCTGGCCTCTGCGATCGCGATCCCGATTGGCATCCTCTGCGGACTCTCGGCCACTTTCATGGCCGCCATGACGCCGTTCATCGCGCTGTTCAAACCGGTCTCACCTCTCGTCTGGCTGCCCATCATCATGATCATCATCGGTGGCTTTATGCCGGATCCTGAGAACAACGCCTTCCTGATGTTCTTCGACAAAGTCCCGTTTATCAAAAACTACAAGATCGACCCGATGTTCCTCTCCTCCGCCGTGACGGTAGCGCTCTGTTCGCTGTGGGCCACTCTCGTCAATACCGCCCTCGGGGTAGGAGCCGTGGACAAGGATCACATGAACGTGGCTCGCGTTCTGCGCCTCGGCTTCTGGTCGCGCCTTTTCAAGATCGTCATTCCCACCGCCCTGCCGCTCATCTTCGCAGGTCTGCGTATCTCGCTCGGTGTTGGCTGGATGGTGCTCGTTGCAGCGGAAATTCTCTCCACCTCCGAGGGTATCGGGAAATTCGTGAACGACATGTATACAAATGGCTCCTCGGAGTCCTTCGCTCAGATGTTCGTGGTGGTCTTCATCGTCGGCATCATCGGGATGCTTCTCGATCGCATCATGGTCGTTTTCCAGCGCCTCGTTTCCTTCGATTCCGCAGTCCCAGCAGGCTAATCCAATGTCCACGATCACCCCATTTCCCACAAGCGCCCCGTTCCTCGCACTGAATGACGTATCGGTCGGCTTCGGCCCTGAGAACAAGCGCGTCAATGTCCTTGAAAACACCAATCTCGAGGTGAAAGAGAACGAGTTTGTCTCCATTATCGGGTTTTCCGGATCCGGAAAATCCACCCTGGTCTCTTTGCTGGCGGGGCTGCAGAGGCCTACCACGGGCACAGTGACGATGGCTGGGGAGATTGTGACCCGCCCCGGCCCGCGGCGAGGGGTGATGTTCCAGAGTTACTCGCTGCTCCCCTGGCTGAGTGTCTACAGGAATATCGAACTGGCGGTGAAACAGGTTTTTCCTAAGAAATCCAAAGTCGAGCTCAGGGAACACATCGAGCACTACATTGAGATGGTTCACCTCACCCCCGCCCGGGACAAGAAGCCCCATGAACTTTCCGGAGGCATGAGGCAGCGGGTTTCGCTGGCTCGAACACTTTCCATGCAGCCGGAGGTGTTGCTCCTCGACGAACCGCTCTCCGCACTCGACGCGCTCAACCGCGCGGTGCTTCAGGACGAGATTCTCCAGATCTGGGAGCAGCAGAAAAAGACCGTTGTACTCATCACCAATGATGTCGATGAAGCCATCCTCATGGCGGACCGCATCATTCCGCTGACGATGGGGCCGCGCGCCAATCTTGATACGGCGTTCCCGGTCGGCCTTGAGCGCCCGAGAGATCGACGCACGCTGACGGAGAACCCTGAATACAAGTTTTTGAAAACGGAGATCACCTCCTACCTCGTCGGCATGAACCGCACGGCGAACGAATCGAGAGACTCCCGAATTGTCACGATGCCGGAGGTTTCCCCACGGGATTTCAACCCGGTTTCCAAGAACGACCGATCCGTCAGGAGCCGCTAGACCTGATCAATCCACCCAACCGAACGATATCATGCGACAAGTCGAAATCTTCAATCTCACCAAGTCCTATCCGAACCCGTACGGCGAGGCGTTCCGTGCTGTGGTCGATTTTAACCTGAACATCGAGAAGGGCGAGTTCGTCGGTCTCATCGGTCATTCCGGATGTGGAAAATCGACTGTCCTCACCATGCTAGCCGGCCTCAACGAGATCTCCGACGGCGGTATTATCGTGGGCGATTCGGAAATCACGGGAGCCGGCCCCGACCGCGCCGTGGTGTTCCAGTCACCGTGCCTGATGCCGTGGATGACCGCGTTCGGAAACGTCATGCTCGGCGTCAACAATGTCTACCCCCACGCGACCAAGGCACAGCGCAAACAGATCGCCGAATACGCCCTGTGCGCGGTCGGCCTCGCGGACTCGATGAACAAGCGTCCCACCGAAATGTCCGGGGGAATGCAGCAGCGGGTGGGCATCGCCCGCGCCATCGCCCTCAAGCCCACCGTTCTGCTCCTCGACGAGCCTTTCGGTAGGCTCGATTCCCTGACTCGGATGGAGCTTCAGGATGTCATTCTCGAAATCTTGGATCGCGAGAAAATCACCACAGTTTTGGTTAGCCATGATGTCGATGAGGTCGTTTTCCTCTGCGACCGGGTGGTCATGATGACCAACGGCCCCGCCGCAACCATCGGCGAGATACTCAGTATCGATTTTGAGCGACCACGCGAACGCACCTCGATGATGAAGGATCAGCTCTACTACCAGTGTTTGGATCACCTTTTGTCTTATCTCACGGAACGCGCGCACCTCAGGACAGATCCACGCATTCACGATTCATCGAATCTTCTCGGCTTCACCGGCGCGAAGGTGGAGACAGCCAAGCAACTGGCCGCCTGTTGCTGAACCCAAATAGCCACCATCCGGCTTGGCTGTGTTCGGTGGCTTTCTGGGCCGAAACGAATCCTGTAGCGGAACAGGAGAGAATCGTGGTGGTGATGATTACGCGTTTCATGGTGAGAGTTTGTTCCCGAATTTGCCGAAATTTCACAACCTCAAGCTCCCACCCGAAGTCCACATCGCCTCAGAAAACTGCTCGTACCGAGGAAGTGCCCATGTCAACGCGTGACTTCGAGTCGAGGAGAGCCTTGTATTAGGAACCCGTGATCTGCGCCCCCTTGAGAGTCTCATCACCCCCCCCGAAAGCAAATTCCTTGGTGCCCCCAATCCGGGCTCGCCCGGGCCTGGGATATCAATCTGAGTCTACTCCAGGCGACCGGTTAATGCTAGGAATTTGCTTTTTCACCTAGAACGTGAAATACCCTGAAGGGGCGATCCGAGCAAGGGGAAAAGGGGGTTGACTGGCTTCCCCTCCGTTTTCAGCGTATTGATGCGGGAGCGGGAGAACCCGGTTGCAGGGCATCGCTCGGTGGTTGTCCGGGTGCGGCTGCGAGCACGGGGGGCTAACATCCACTGATCGCCATCCTCTTTAGTGTGGGCGAGTGCTCTAAGTAACTCAGCCGTGCGGGCGTGCTGATCGGCCAGCTCGCAAAGGATAGTGATCTCAATGCTAGGAATTTGCTTTTTCACCTAGAACGTGAAATACCCTGAAGGGGCGAACCGAGCAAGAGGAAAAGGGGGTTGTCAGCCAATTTGAGACGTCGTTGGTGATCTGAGTAACTGTATATAGAACGCCCATTTCTTGATCTTAGACCGCTGGCAAAAAACCATTTTCCTATTCGACTAAAAGGCGTTTCGCTTCGCGGGTGGGACAACGGAATCAGCGGTTGCTGAGCCAGAGGCATTGATAGGGGGCGAGTGTGAGTAGTTGTTCGAGGTCGTCCATGATCGTTCCGGAGAGCAGGTCGCGCCAAGTGTCGGTGCCTATGAGGTTGAGCTCTACGAGGGGTAGCGTCTGCGGCTGGTTGGTGATGTTGTAGAGTGCGAAAATGCTCTGGTCGCGTTTGATGCTTTCCCGCCAGAATCCGAAGATGGAGTCCCCGAAATGCAGGGTGTATTGGGTGGCGTTCGGATGGAAGGCTTCCTGGGATGTGCGGATGCGGATGAGTCGCTTGAGCTCGTCAAAGACCTTGCGGTGGTGTTTTCCCGGATCTTCGAGCGCCTGGTTGAGGGAATCGATATTCCACTGGTGCCGGTTGATGGATCGGGCGCGCCCGGTTTCGGCCACCAGTTCGTGGTCGTTCTCGGTGCCGAGCAGCGAGTGGATGTAGATCGCGGGAATCCCTTCGAGCGCAAGGAGGATGGTGTGGGCACACAGGAAACGCTCGATCTGGAATTCGTCCGGTCCGCCGGCGATAGTGCCCTTGAAGGCGTCGAACAGGGAGATGTTCACTTCATAGGGCTTTGTCCTGCCGTCGGGCATTTGGCGCATGGAGATGTGTCCACCGAAGGATTCGAGCGTCTGAAGCAGGCTGGATTGCTCGGTTTCCGAGAGCAATCCCTCGGCTGGCCGGACGCCGATGCCGTCATGGGAGGCGATGAAATTGAGATAGCCACGCCCCTGACGCGCCGGCGGCATCGTCATCATCCATGATTTTAGATATTTGCTGGATCCGGTGAGGATCGCATTGATGAGCAGTGGCGGCAGCGAGAAGTTATAGATGAGGTGGGCCTCGTTGTCGTTTCCGAAGTAGGAGAGGTTCTCGCGGTTCGGAACATTGGTCTCGGTGATGACGACGGCGGATGGTTCGAGGCCCTCGATGACGAGGCGGAGCAACTTGATGATCTCGTGGGTCTCCGGCCGGTGCACGCAGGAGGTGCCGGGCTCTTTCCAAACGAATGCCACGGCATCGAGCCGGAAGAAGCGGACGCCCTTGTTGATGTAATCGCGGAGGATGCGCATCATTTCGAAAAGCACTTCCGGGTTCGCATAATTCAGATCCACCTGATCGGCGCTGAAGGTGCACCAGACGTGCCTTTCGCCATCGACGGTCTCGACCTTTGTCAGCAGAGGCGTGCTGCGCGGCCGGACCACCTGGCTGAGATCGGTGTCCGGTGATTCCTCGATGAAGTATCCGCTGCCCGGGCTTTCGCCCCTGAGGTAGTTCTTGAACCACTGGGACTGGCTGGAGCAATGGTTGACGACGAGATCGGCCATCAACTTGTAGTCCCTCGCGATGTCCTCGATGTCTCCCCAGGTTCCCAGTTCCGGGTTTACCGCATCGAAGTCGATCACGGAGAAACCGTCATCGGAGCTGTAGGGTGAGAACGGAAGGATGTGAACGCCGTTGATGACGTCCTTGATTTCCTGCTTCAGGAAACGGTAGAGGGTGGAAAGCGGATGCACGTTTCCATTGATCAGGGAATCGCCATAGGTGATCATGACGACGTCCTTTTCATCCCATTTGCGGGCGTTTACGATTGGCTGCGGAGGCTTGGTCTTGAGGCCTGTGATGGAGAGCAGCCGCTCGGTGAGCTCCGGCGTCGCCCGCTCATGATAGATCTCCTCCAGATGCAGGGAGACACGCTGGCGAAGGCGCAGTGCCTCCGGGTGGAGACTGGGATTGATGACCTGTGCGGTGCCGAACTCATGGGCGTCCGCTTCGACCGCCTCGAGCAGTTGATGATAGATGTCCGGGACTGCGGCGATGACCCGTTTCCAACTGGGCATGAAGGGAGTGGTCATGGAGTCCTCGATGAAGCGGGTGCCGGCATCAAGGATGTTTTGCGAGAAGAGTTCGACGGCCTGGCCTTCCTTGTGGCGGTCGTATTTGATGCCGTTGATCGAGGCATCGGAATGATAACTGTCCACCAGATCGAGCGCGATTCTGTAGTAGGTGGCCTTGATGGTGCGGATGGTTTCCGCGGAAAAAACGGTACCTTGCGTGGCCATTTTGCGATAGAGGGAGTTGGCGATGTCCGATGACATCTTGGAAAGGCCCTTGTCGCGATCATCGGCGGAGAGCACCTGATGCTTGTGATCGTAGGTGCTTGCGATATCGACTTGGCAGATCATGCGGGTCGAATAGTTGCGGTGCATCTCGGAGATGACTCCCATTTCGAGCCCCCAGTTCGAGGGGATGCGGATGTCTTCGATCACGTCGCGCTGGAGGGAGAACTCGCCGGCGAGTGCGTAGCGGAAGCTGTCTAGGTAATCGAGGTAGTCATTGGTCCCGCAGACCTTCTTGAGCGCGCGGATCAGGGGTGTGACTAGAAGACGGCAGACACGGCCGTTCATGGTGCCCTTGGCGACGCGTGCGTAGTAGCCCTTGCAGAACTTGTAGGAAAACGCGGGATTGGCCACCGGATAGATCAGGCGGGCGAGCATGTCGCGCTTGTAGGTGGTGATGTCGCAGTCATGTAGGGCGACGGCCTGCGCCTTTCCCGAGGCGAGGATGTATCCGAACATGTACCAAACATTGCGGCCCTTGCCCATTTCCTCCGGAGCGAGCCCGTGGGACTGCAGCAGGGCATCGATCTTCCTGAGGCGCGGGCCTTCGTTCCATAGCACTTGCGGGCGTTGGGGAAGGCGGTTGAAGAACTCAAGCGCGTGGCGGTACTGGCCTTCGTCCGCACGGTCGAGGCCGACGACGATTTGTTCCAGGTAAGGCACGTGGGCGAGCTCGTCGATAATGGACGAGAGGGCCGGGCTTTCGAGCTCCGAGTAAAGGGAAGGCAGGATCAGGGCCATGGGCCGTGTCTTGCGGAATTCCATGAGGTCCTCCTCCAACTGGCGGAGCGGGCGTTGATTGAGCTGATGGAGTGTGGTGACGACGCCGTTTTGATAAAAATCTCCCATATTGGATTCGAGTTGTGTTTAAGTTGTTAGAAAATGAGTGATGGCTTCATGCCAACCCGCGGGGCCGGGTAGTGAGGCGGTGAATACCCGGCGGACGGCGGGTTTCAGGAGCGCTCCGCCGTGGGTGTTGGGTATGACTGCTGCGGCATCCGCGGCGTTGAGCATTTCCAGATCGTTGGCGCCATCTCCGAGGGCGATGGTGGACCAGGGGGAATTCGGAAAGACAGTCCGGTAAAGATCCGCGACCGTGCGTAGGCCGTCCGCCTTGTCGCAGAGACCCATGAGGTGGATGAAACGACCGCCACGCAGGAGGCGGATGTGGTGGGGGGCGAGTGCGGCGGAAAACCCGGCGAGCTTTTCCTCCGAATCGTTCCAATGGATGGGTTCGGTGGCGAGGCGCTGTCTGGAATGAAGTGCCTGCCCGTGCGAGAGCCCGGTGTGCGCAATAATGGTTTCGATGGGCCAGTCGGCAAAGCCTTCGAAGGCGTATCCCCGGGAGTCGCGGAGGTCATGGGCGACTTGCAGGATTTTTTCGCGGGAGATGCCGGGGAAAAGTATTCGGTAGCCGGCGACGGTGTCGCCCGAATCGCAGGCTGCGACGAGGGGCGAGCCTTCCGGGATGGCGATGAGGCCGCCGTTTTCCGCGATGAGCGGGGCATCGGTGGGCAGTGCTGCGGCGATGGCCTGGATCTCGGGGAGGGTTTTCGAGGAGTTCAGGACGAGTGGGAAACCGAGTTCACGAATGCGTTTGAGGCTGGGGATGGCCGGGTCCCAGCGATAGTTGTCATCGAGCAGGGTGCCATCGAGATCGGTGACGAAGATCTGTTTTTTCCGGTCGGAGATCATGCGATGCTTTCGACGATGGAGCGGTCTGAGTTCATGGCGAACACGACGTCAGCGCGAGCCGGCATTTCCCGGATCATCCAGCGGGTCAGGCGTTCGTTATGCATGATGAAACGACCGAGTTCCCCGTCGTTCATGACGCAGGCGGGAAGGGCTTCTCCGCGTGATAGAAAGCGCTGACGGAGCTTTTGCTCCTGCTCGCCCCGCCAGTCCCGGACGCACTCGAAGCCGGGCGGGCAAAGCATGATGAGTTTGTGGATCGAGGAGAAGAGTCGGGCGTAGGGACCTGCAAGGGACTCGTTCACGTAAGTCCGCCAAACGGCTTCCGGGTCTTCGCTGGCTTCGAGGGAGTTGATGGGGTCGGTGAGGGCTTCGGTGGATTCCGGGATCGCCCCGACGCACCAGCCCTCAAAGAGGATGACGTCAACCGGGTGCTCGATGTGAGTCCATTGTGTTTCAGGTGCTCGGTCGTCGCAGGATTTATCGAAGCGCGGAATCATGCGGGGATTTTCAGCGAGAAGGTCGGCCAGGATATCGGTGCCGAAAATGACGTCGTGGGTGCCGGGCACTCCGCGAGTGGCAAGCAACGGGTGGACTTCCAGTGAGAGTGTCTGTCGGTCCGCCCGGGTGAGGTAGAGGTCGTCGATTGAGATGACGGTGGTCCTGAGCTGGTGGATTTTTTCGAGTGCGAGTGAGAGTGCGGCGGCGAGTGTGGATTTCCCTGTCCCCTGGGCGCCATTGATTCCGAGAACGAATGGTCCCTGAAGCTCCGAAAGCCACGAGTGCACGGAGCTGGCAAGCGGGAGATAGAAATCGTCGAGTTTGCCGAGGAAAGAAGGGGGGAGTTTCTCCTGAGCCAGAAATTTCGCAAAAACGGCTTTGATTTCGTCAGTCAGCACAGGAATTTGATAATTTCGGATTTGAGTTGCTTCATGGGTCGTCAGGGGAAGTGGCGGATGATCCCGGTTTTATTTAAGCAAGCAGGGTGCCAGCTCGGCTGATTCAGTGGAATCTTTGAAATATCGCGGCTATTTGAGTTCCCTGCGGTGTTGAGGGTATGTGAGGGGGCGTCCGCCACCAGCCCGCCGACCCGCGCGGAACCCGGCTTTGATCTGAGGAACCGGCAGTAAACCGCCCCGCGCCCCGCTGGTGAGCGCTTCATAGATCATCGGCACCCTGTCTTCGGTGGCCCATACATCCTTGGCTTGGTGCAGTTGCTCCGGCACCCAGTCCGGCAGAGTTTCCAAATGTGAAAGCACCGTCACTCCCTGCAAATGTCTGCAGGTCTTGTCGAGAAATTGCTCAGGTGTGCGCCACAAATCGCCAAGCAGCCAACGGCCGCGGTCGGTCGCCTGGGCGATCCTTTCGATCACGGTATCTCCACCCCAAGCATGGTGCGCCGATAGACCGCCGATCAGGATCAATTTTCCAGGTTTTCCCCCGCTCCCGGCGACTACCTGGTTGATCGTGCCACGGGTGAGCATCAGCTTCGCATGATAACCACCATTCGGAAAATTATGCGCTGGAGCGATGCAGAGATCGAAGCCCGGCCGACTGCCAACCCATTGAAACCGATGATGATGCGCCCACCGAAGTGTTACGCAACTGCCAGATCAGGCACCGGCTCCACCTGTGGTGGAGGTGACGGATAGTCTCCCAAACCTTCAGGGAAGGACAAGTCTTCGGGAATGTCCGCAACGCTATCGAGCACGAGATCGGGGCCGTAAGCAAAATTACCAAGTTGCTCGCGCCGGGTTCCACCGGACAGAACGAGAATCGTGCGATAGCTCAGCCCGACGCCGCCGAGAATGTCGGTCTCCATGGTGTCACCCACCATCACCGTCTCTTCACTTTTTAGACCGATCTGCTTGCGCGCTGCCCGCATCATGATCGGACTCGGCTTGCCGACCGAAAATGCCTCTTTGCCCGTGGCCTTCTCGATCATGGCTACAATGGCGCCACAACCGGGGCGGATGCCAGCCTCGGTCGGGCAGCTTGGATCCATGTTTGTGGCGATCAGGCGTGCGCCACCGTCAACCAACCGCACCGCCTTCTCAATCATTTCGAAGCTCATGGTGCGACCCTCGCCGACGATGACATAATCCGGATTGTCGTCGACCACCGAGTAGCCGTTGACGTGTAGGGCACTAAGCAGTCCGCCCTCTCCAATGACGTAGGCGGTGCCACCGGGTTTCTGCTCCGCCACGAAACGGGCAGTGGCCATGGCGCAGGTGAAGATATCCCGCGCGGTGGACTCGATCCCCATCCTGCACAGCTTCATCGCGACGTCACGTCGGGTGCGCTGACTGTTGTTTGTTAGAAATAGAAATCGGGTGTCTGTTTCCCTGAGTCGTTTGATGAATTCAACCGCACCCGGTATCACCCGGCTGCCGCGATATATCACCCCATCCATGTCCAGAAGAAATCCGTAGTTCACACCTAACGGTTGAGCTCAAAGCGTGCCAACAGGTGAAATGAATAAAATAAAATGCTAGGAATTTGCTTTTTCACCTAGAACGTGAAATACCCTGAAGGGGCGAACCGAGCAAGAGGAAAAGGGGCTTACTTACAGGGCTATAAATAGGGTCAGGTGTCGCTTTTCAACATTCTCTCAAGTTTCCCAAGCTCCCTCATGCGTTTGGTGTCTTTCCGAAATTCACCGACCAAGCGGCTCACCGATCCGGGATGTCCCATTTCCAGCCG
>CAJQKQ010000047.1 GCA_905478925.1 uncultured Verrucomicrobiales bacterium | reverse complement strand
TCGCCGATTTTGAACATGTTGGCGCAGGAGATATCTTCGCCTTTCGGCACGCCCAGGTCTTTGGGAAAATCCGGATGCAGCAGTTCGCCGAGAAATTCCCAGTCCTTGAGATCTTTTGATTTTGCCAGTGTCGGGTTCTTCCCCCCAGCAAGTGCGTAATACGTGTCGTTCATCACCCAACAATCAGGGTCCCAATGGCGCATTTCTGCTGGTTTACCGTCGGCTGTTTTAGGCTCCACTGGAAATGATTTTGACCACTTGTTGAGCTTATCATCCTCTGCAATGGCGATCTGGTTTCTTTTGGAACCCTGACCATGATAGATGATGGCCGGCTTACCTTCCCTGGTAAGGAAAGCCGTACCACTAAACATGCCATGCCCTGTTGCAGGCGGCGTGAGAACACTGGGTTGCCACTCCCAATGAACCATATCCTTGCTTGTTACATGGGCAAAAGAGTGCCCTTTGTTTTGATAGATATAATGAAGGTGATAAATACCTCCATAATGGATGGCACAGTTCGGATCTGCGGGTATGGCCTTGTCTGGACCGGGATGCGCAAGATGGTACGTAAGCCACGAGCTTGGCAGGCTCTTCGGCATGACGGGAGTGTGGATGCCTTCCAGTTCTGCAAGCAAGGTCTTCGGCGCCTCCGCAGCGCTGTTCTTAAGGTCACCATCGAACTTCCACCAGCCCACGATTCCGTTGACCGCGGCCTTGCCATCAGCCAGGGCTATCGTCTTGATTTCGCCTGCGGACAAGGCACGGTCATAGAGTCGCACATCGTCGATGCCGCCCTTGAAAAACTCACCCTTCCCCATGTAAGAGCCGATATACGCCGGGGCTTCACCCTGCGTGTCAATCGCCCCGGTGGCCGTCTTGACGCCAATTTCCTGACCGTCTGCGTAGAACGTGATTGCCTTGCCATCAAACGTCACGCTGACCAAGTGCCATTTTCCGTCGAGCAACTTGGCCGGCTCAAGCGGCACGCCATGGTCGACGTACTTCCCACCGACCCCCAAGCCGAAGCAGAGACTGTGCTTCTTCTTGTAATCACCAATCGCCATGAGGGCTCGGGCATTGCCATCTTCTTTCCTGTAAATCGTCTGCCAATCCCACTCGCCTTTGCCGACTCTTTGCGGTTTGATCCACGCGGAGATCGTGATCGCCTTGGCCGGTTTAAGCCCGGCGTAGTGCGGGATCTTGACGGTGACCGAGTTGCCGCCGAGGGTCAGCGCCTTGCCGAGTTTGCCGTCAGGATATTCGTCTCCTGCAGCCGTATCGACGACTGCGAAAAGCAGGAAGGTAAGCGAAGAGAAGATCGCCACGTTTCGTTTCAGGATGTTCATGTTTCGGTAATTGAGTTGGTGATAAATGTTTCAGGAGAGCTCGATCTATTGCGTCGAAGGCAAGCAGGCAGAAGTCATTCGAAGACAACACCGATGTTCTTCAGATTGCGCTGCATGACTTTCATGTAATCGGCGCCGGCATCAATCTCCGCGTCGGACAGCAGCTCGCAGGGCGAGAACTCAATGCTGGTAAGCCCAAGCTCGTCCTTCATGCGTTGGGCAATGGCCTCGGCGGGATAGGCCTCCCATATCAGGTATTTGGCAGGGTGCGTCTTGAGCATCTCCTTGATTCCCATGATCGTTTCGTCCGAAGGCATCTCCTCTGGATCCAGATCGAGGCTTTCCAGATTCCAACCGTAACGACGCGCAAGGTAGTTGTAAGCAGGATGCGAGGCCAGCAACGCTTGGTTGTTGTAGGCTGCCTGGTAGGTCTTCAACTGCCTGTCGAGCGCATCAAGATCCGCGACCAGCGAGGTGAACCCCTTCTTGAATGCGGCTTGATGTTCCGGGAAGCGCTTCACCAAGGCCTTCTCGATCTCGCCGGCCTGGATTTTTGCATTCACGGGATCCACCCACGTGTGGCCGTCGATCCCCTCGTGAGCGTGTTTCCCACCCTTGCCATGACTGTGCTCAGTGGCATGCGCAATGGTAACGAAGCTGTCCTCGAACGGCTTGGCGGTGTTCACCACACGGCTCTCCGGCAAATTCACCTTCTGGACCCACTTGGAAAACTCGGCACCGTTGATGACGATCAGGTCAGCCTTCTGGTATGCCGCGATTGCTTTCGCGTCCGGCATCCAGAATATGGCATCCTCGTCCGAAGGCACCGGACAGACGACATCGATCAGGTCGCCGCCAATCCGTTCGGCGAAGAACTGCGTCGGGTAGAACGTGGTATACACGACCGGCTTCCCCGTTGGCGTCGCGCTTGTCGACGTTTTCTTGCCACACCCCGCTCCCAATACGACAAGGGCGAGAACTACCACGAGCATCTTATTCATCTTATTCATATCACTTTTTTACATAACGTTCACCAACTGCGGAGCAAACCAGACCAGCAGGCCCGCCAAGCAAGCAGCTGCCACAAGACTGATCAGAAACACGATCCCAAGCTCTGCGATTTGCAGACTGAATACCGTCGAGCGACTGCACCCAATCCGAAACATGGTTTCCATCTCACGCTTGCGAATTCTGAGTGAAAGCATGACCACCAGAACGACGAAGAGAAGCGTCGTCAGACAAATCAGCACGAAGCTGGCGTTGAAGAATCGTTCCACCTGGAAGACGATTCCCATGAGTTCCTCGATGATGAGTGCCGGCACAAGCATCTGCTCGCTAGGCGACACGCTGTATCGCCCTTTGAGCACCGTCGCGGATTTCTCGCTGTTCGGTATCACAAGGATTGAGGTGACAGGAAAACCGGACAGATCTCCGTGAAAATGAAAGCTCGCGATATTGTCCGCGGTGATCTCGGTGTATTCCTCCATCGCAGCATTCCCAACGACCTCGTTCTCCTTCTTTTGCAGAATGATTCCGGCATCTTCTGTCTTCGTCAGATCGGTATGCCCATGACCAATGCCTTCGACAACCCACGCGGTCTTGATATCCACGAAGACCGCGTGGTCGTCCGGTGTCCCGCTCGGTGCCAACACACCGGTAATGTGCATCTTGAGCGGATAGACCGCGCCAATGTTGTAGAGGCTGGTCTGGTCGGTCAGAATGACATCGCCCGTGCCAAGATTGAGCTCGGTGGCAACTTCATGCCCCAGCACCGTATCCCCAAGCTGCAGAGGCAAGGTGCCGGCGGCCACCTCCAGTCCACGGAATTCGAAGTAGTCCAGCGAGGTTCCCACGATGGGTTTCCCTCGAGCGGCAAAAGAAATGTGCAGGGGAATCGCCATCGCGCGACCACTCTCAGCAATGGCGCTCGCTTCGCCCATGGTGATCGATTCAGGATTCTTGGCGGCAAAATAGAGACTCTTCAGGACAAGATCATAGCGATTGCCCTTCGCGCCGACAATCAAGGGCGTGCTTTCAGCTCGCGAGGTGAGGTCACGTTCGTAGTGACCAATCATCACATGCACGGCAATCGGCAGAAACAGAGTCACCGTAAGACACACAATCAAGATGGAGCTCTTGATCTTGTTGAACGCCATGTAGCGCCATGTCAACAGAAGCAGACGAGTCATCCGCTGTTCCTCCCGCCGTTCTTCGCCAGGTCAACCACATCGTCGAACCGGTCCAACAAGTGGCGCTCATGGGTAATCATCACGAACGTCGCGTCACTTCGGCGCGCTTGATTGCGGATCAAATCCATAATCGTGTCCGTGTTCCCGTCATCGAGGTTTCCGGTTGGCTCGTCGGCCATGATGATGCAGGGATCGGTAATCAGCGCACGGCAGATCGCCAGTCGCTGTTTCTCACCCTGCGACAGCTCGCCCGAATAGCGATGCAGCTTGTCGCCAAGGCCCACCGATTCGGCAAGTGAACGCGCGCGCTCATAGACCGCCTTATCGAGTTCCAGGGAGGCATTTAGCAGATACGGGAGGATGATATTCTCTTCCACGCGCAGATACTCGAGCAGCTCGAACTCCTGGAAGATGAAGCCAATATTTGAAATACGAAAGTCCCGCCGTTGCCCGTCAGTCATGCGGGTAATCGAATCCCGGCCAATGTCCACATTGCCCCCGCTCGGCACATGGATACCGGAGATCAAGTAGGCCAGCGTGGTCTTGCCACAGCCGCTTGGCCCCACAATCGCGACGTGTTTCCCTTCCGCAATGCTCAGCTGGGGAATATTGAGCTCAAAGCCCTGCGCTTCGTAGCTAAAGGTGAGATCGCTGATTTCGATGGCGTGTGATTTCATTTCCCTGGCTTTGCGAGAATACGCTCCTGCTCGTTCATCTCAACATCAGAAATGCGCCATGCGTCGCCGAACGGCCTGAGAGTATAGACGGCGCCGTATTTATTCACCCGTCGATGCGCGTGCTCCCAATGCTCAACGAGTCCCTTGACCACCCACTGGCAGGACACTCTGAACTCCAGAGTCCCATTCTCGACGTCCGGATCGGAAGTGATCATCTTGCTCTCCAGTATCTCGACATTCTCGATTTTGGAGATCGCACCGCCCTGATCCTGCAGCACCAGGCTTTGATAGACGTCGGTGTAAATCTCGTCGAGCAACTCACCGGAGACACTCTGCGCAAGCGCGTCATAGATGGCATCTTCCGTGTCATAGTCAAAGGCACGGTAGACATTCCGGTGCAGCACCGCGAAAATCTCTTTCGCCTGTGGTTCGGCGGGCATCACTACCCCCCCCCGCCAGAACTGTTTCATTTCCACGCGACCGAGATCCCGCCCCACAATCCCAACAAGCAGGATCGTGAGCGAGGCACCCGCCACAAGACCACGCGGCATCTTCCCGGACTTCACAGCCGCCGCTAGAAACAGGATCAACAGGATCGTCGCGGCGATGGAGACCAGCGGCAGTTGAATCATCTTCTGTGCGGCAGACGGGACCACCCCCATCGTATCGCCACGACGCGCCGTTACGTCGGAATGCCAGACGTATTCCGGCTCTTCAGGGGTGAAGGTCAGAAAGGACCTGCGTCCCATCAACTCAGAGATCGCAATCACTTCGTCAGGCTTGCCCACCGACAGGCCTGTCCCAGCGCCGGCGTAAGGATCTGCGCCATAGGGATTGAGCAGCCCCAGAGCGTCCGCACCATCGGCCGTGAACACGTTCCACACCATGGAAACCTGGCGCGGCGTGCCTTTTGTGCTGTAGACAAGCCTCACCTTTGCCTCCATCCATTGGGGCAGCGCCTCGCCGTAGCCGGGACCACCGGGACCACCGGGACCACCGGCATCATCGGAACCATCTTCCCATGGACGCTGACCATCCCCGGAGGGCGGCATCTCCGGGGCAACCATGATCATGTCCGCCAGCACCGGACGCACCGCGATCCCATCGATCTTGACCGGGCACACTTCGGCAAAGAACGCCTCGACCTCATCAGTCTTCGTCGGCAGCGACTCCCCTTCTGCCAGATCGAATCCCGCCAACGGCGCGATCGCAAAGGTCGGTATTCTGGCTTCGTAGATCAGCATGTCATCAGTAAGACTCACCTTCAACTCGACCAGCGGGATAGGGCTGGTATGAGCATGAACCGATGACCCGACACACGCCGTCAGCAGGATGAACAATAGTTTTGTGATCGATTTCATTCTCTGTTGATTGCGAGTAATTCTATTTTTTCGGGCTGTCAATGAGGACGTTGTAGCGATACGGCTTGACCCTCTTCATCCAACGCTGGACGTGTTCGTTCTTGTTCTCAAGATCTTCTTCCAGCTTGTGCTCGGTATTCCAGTCGTCGGTTGTAAACAACCATTGCGAGGGCTGCTGCAGCTTCAGCGCGAAGCGCAGTTGTTTGATGTCGTCCACCGAGTCGGGGCCGAGGACACGACCGACCAATGTTACTACCAACTTCCTCTTGGCGGTGGATCGATCCCAGGTGTCGGTGGAAGCTTTGAGCGCTTTCCATTTGTCGGGATTCGCCTTCATCGCGTTTTCGTAACGGGCGTTGTCCCAGGCGACTTTAGCGGTCTCGACCTTTTCCCCGAACTCGCCGAGGTGTTCCTGCATATAGGGCTGTTCCCCGTTGGAAATCGACTGGCCGATCGTGTTCCTTCTCTGTTGGATGGGTTGGATTTTCTTCCCTCGGTCGGAGAATACAGCCAGGGCCCGGGTATACTCGTTAGTGAGGGCATGTTCGTTTTGTTCTGCACGGTTGGCCTGCTGTCTTTTTTGCAGCACAAAGATCTGAATATTCGCGTCGATGTAGGCCTGGTTCTGCAGAAGGGCATCGCTGAGGAGGGCCTTCTCTCGCCGCTGGGCATCCTGCAGTTGATTCCGCAACTTCGCATATTGCATGTCGTCGTGCAGGAATCCGGTGGGCGGCCCACCGTGCTCGCCCCGTTGATGCAACATCGCATCGCGACGTTTCTGCAGATCCCTCTTTGATTCGTCGTCCGCTTCTTTCAACGCCGCCGCGAACATTTCCGCCACCGGGCCGCTGATTTCCGTCAGTTCCTTGCCGCGGGCGTCGAGCTGCGTTTCGATCTTGGCGATCTGCGTGCCCAACGCATCCTGCTGCGGCTTGAATGACGCGGCGACCTCTTCACGAATCGTCTTGATCCTCGTTTGGATTTCCGCGGATTGCTTGTTGTAGGCATCCATCTTCTTGGCCAATTCCGGGTCGGCCGGTTTATTGTGATTCTCCTGCCACGCTTTGTAGGCCAGGCTCTTGGGCGAATCTTTCGGTGCCTCGCGGTATTCTTTCTCTACCGCGCTGCGTCTTTCTGAATAATCTTTGCTGATGGCGTTCATTTGCGCCACAAGCTGCTTGATCTCCTGTTGCTTTTTCACAACCGCATCGCTGACGACGTACTTCTTCTTCAGCACGTGCTGCTTGATTTCGTGCTGCGCCTTCAGCTTGTAATATGCATCGCGAAGGGCGAGCGTCTTCTGGATCACCTCAGGCGTCTCGCCCAGTTCGTAGGTGTAGATCTGCAGCAGGGATTCGTCATAGGCCTTGGCTTCATCGGCCAGTGGGGTGCTTTCTCTGTAGAGATTCTCCAACATCCGTTTGTGTTCGAGGCGACCGCCAAATTTCTTGTCCAGTTTCCCAAACACCTCGGGCATGGCTTTGTTCGGACTCACCGTCGGCGGGGCGGGCAGAGCGGCGAAGTCCTCGGCGACCTCGCTGTAGACCCGCAAGTAATCGAGCTGCCCGGTGGCGTAGTTCGGTGCTTGCTCATCGCGACTGCGGAAAATTAAGTTCCGCCGGGCAAACTGCGGGGCATAGACGTCGGCCGATCGGAAATCGGATTTCTTTTCGGCACTAGATTCATCCACAACCAGCGCGACGCGCTGGCCGTCGATTTCCACGCGAATCGTTGCCCACGTGCCCGCCACAAGCGGCTTATCTGCCGACAGGGCTTCGCTCTTGCCCTTCACCGTCCATTGCAGGACGAGTTTCCCGCCCTTGTCGACGGTCAGCGTCATGCGGTTGTCGAGGCTTGACCCGAAATCGAACAGCGTTTGCGGTTTCCCGGACGCCGCGACCTTCACCCGCATCACGATCATCAACTCCCCGAGGTCGATCACTTCGTAGGAGATTTCGGCGTGCTGATCCTTGCCGTTGAACACCAGAGCGCTGTGGTCGTCAGTTGCATCAAACCCGGGCCGACCGACGAGGAATCCGTCGTGGTTCACTTGCCCCTTTTCGGCATGGTAGCCGAGGAAGCCGAAGCCTTCTTCCCGCAACCGCATCAGATTCTCCAGGAGAACCGGTTCGTCTCGCAGGATTTCGTAATTGACCAGCAGGTTGGCGTTCTCCGCTTCGGGTCCCTGGAGAGACAGCCGGTTGACGTGTTTGATCTCCGTGCTGGTATTGGGTATGGTTTTTCCGCGGTAGTCTTTTTTCTCGGTATCGCTTGTGACGCGGTGGAGTTCGCCCGCATCGTAAATGCGGGAAAACCCTACGACCACGACGTCGCCGATAATCTGTGCTTTGCCGCTGATTTTCGCGTTGTCTTTGATGACGGTTCCATCGCCGATGACGACGGCCGATTCGATCAGTTGGGCCTTGTCCAGAATTTTGGCTTTACCCATCACGTAGCAGTTGGGCCCGACGTAGGCCGTCGGGGCGACCTCGGCCTGGGCGGAAACCCATCCGCCCCCGTTGGGGTGAGGTGCCCCGTCGAGGTTCTCCAACATGAACTCGATACGTCGGATCATCAATTCCGCGTTTTGGATGTATCTTTCCCAGCTGTATTTGCGATAGAAGCGGATGCCCGTGTCGGCTTCCGTATCCAGTTTCGTTTTGTATTCGACGTGGAATTTTTTGACCGCCTCGAGTTGTTTCTCGAGTCGGGCCTGGTACTCTTTCCGCTCGGCCTGGGTCAGGTCCGGTGTGATGTCGTAGGCTGTGAGGATCTGTCCAAATTTGTCACCGTAGAACATGGTGGGAAACACGAACTGCCCTGTCGTGCCGGAGAGGTCCATGTTGTTGTTGTCGGCGAGGGTTGCGTAGGCCGGGCCCGGTTTGGCGCCACTCAGCGTGACCTGGTAGGGGTATCGGTAGGTGTACGCCCCCTGGTAGACGACCCACGTGCCATTGCCAACGCCGCGCAGCAACGCTTTGGGCGTCGCGGTGACGGTCAGCCAGAAGCGTTTGTCGCCCGGCTTGACCTCCAGCGACATCTCCCCCTTGTTCCACAGCGGCGAGTAGCGACAGAGATTGTTCTTGTCCACCGCCACGATGCACGCCCGCCAATCGGCGTGCGTCTCTGGATCGTAATCGCCTTTGAAATCGATGGTGATCTTCTTCGCGCCTTCATCGGGCACCAGCCGCGAAATGCTCACACCATACGGATCGGGGGATTCTGCCGTCGGACAGCGATAGATGCCTTTTTTCGCATCCACCGGAACGAGGAACGAGCGGTTCACTGCGCCGGCGTGGGTGCGGAATTGATATTCCTGCTGGCAGTCGAACTCGGCGAGTCGGGCGCCGATTTGCCCCATCAAGTCGCCCATGCCGCGGATGGCGTCTTGCTTGCTCCATAGGCCGCGCTCGGCACCGAGGTGGGCGTAGACGTGCATCGGCGTGGTGTCTTCCTGGGCCGCCAGCGTCGAGGTAATCGAGGCAATGGCGTATCCCCAGTTGGGGTCGTCGGCGAGAATCTCATACCCGCCGCCACCGGGGTAGCCCCCGTGGAAGAATCCCTTCCATGGCTTTTCGATCTGGTGGCCGGTCTTGTGAATGTTCGCCGGGTCGCCCATAATCTGTAGTGAGTCCGCCGCCGTTTCGGCACCGCCAAAGTCCATCAGTCCGCCATGGAGCATTCCGTGTCCCCATTCGTGAAAGACGCCCACGATGCCCGGGCCGCCCAAACTGCAACCGCCGTATCCACCACCGCCGCCGCCACCGCTGGCACCGAACTGCGGAACATACTTGAACAGTTCAGGCTTTTCCCAGTAGGGAACCAACGAGCCGCTGTATTCGTTGTAGGCCCAGAAGGCTTCCATTTGGTTTTTCAGATAGGCAATGGTGTTGACGACATAATCGTGTTGTTCTTCGCGCACCCAGCTTTTCCCGTCGGCAGGGGCCTTTCCGGGAATCACGATGGAGGCGTGTTTCGTGTCGAAACGGATCTTGCCGGAATGCTTGTACAGGTGCTCCATCCCTTCCGGATAGGCCTTATAGCTGTCGGGCACGGCGTAATCGTCCTGCAACAGCGTCTTGGAGAGGCGTTTCATGTCCTTGTTGTAGACCTGCATAATATACTGCCGGTCCGCTTCGCTGAGATACTTCGCAAGGAAGATCCGTTTCCGGCCATCTTCCAGTCGCAACACCACTGCCGGGCAGCGGTAGCTCGTCGGATCCGCGGGGATTTCCAGCGAGTCGTCGCCCACGCCGCGGAAGTTGACCAAATGCGCCTTAAAAGGTTCGCTCGGAAAATTGTCCAAAAGGGATTGCGTGAACGATTCCTTGGGGACGCGCGGCGTCCAGGTGCGCAGCGGCGCGCCGGGGATGTCCTCAAGCGGCGTGAAGTCCACACCGCGCTTGGGCCACCACGTGACCACACGACGATGGTAGGCCTTCAGATCCTTCGGATTAAGCTGAGAGACCTTGTCGCGACCGACATCCGACCGGAGGCGAGCCGGGTAGCGAATGTCATAGTGGAAATCGTATTCCTTGTGATCCTTGCGCGACTCGTGCTCCGCCGCCATTGCTGGCAAGCATGCCAGCATCAACGCCACACACAGGTATTTCGATCGAGAATTAATATTCATAGTGAACTCTTTGTTGATTGTGCTGCCCTACTCCTTCTCCATCGCCTTACTTTCATCAACCACAACCCGCTCATGCGCGGCTTCGGCCATGGCTGCGATCTCTTCGGCGCTCTTCACACCACGCCACATCTGCATCCGGGCAATGTCGCCGCCAAAGTTACGGCCGATCTCCATCGGATTCTCCGTTATGGCAACAAAGTAGGCCGACCAATAGGCAGAATCAACTTCCTTCCCATCGATAAAGATTTTCGACACTTTCCGCGGCCCTTCATAGGTCACCACGGCATGTACCCACGGTCCGGTCTTCGGACGCGGCGCACCACGCGAGCCATCCCGCTTCTGGCGACGCAATCCCTCAACCTTTCCGTTCGGGCCAAACGATTCATTCTCGGATAACTTTAGTAAACTCGGGAGTTCACCACTTTTTCCCGGCTTGATGAACGTCGCGAACGTAAACGGTTCGTTGTCGGTCATCGTCCGCGGTGCGATTTTGTCCGATTCCAGGAAGGTATCCTTCCCATCAAACTCCACCACACGCACGCCGTCTACCGTTTTTGCCGTGGGCACAAAATTCGGTTTTGCTTTGTTCGCGGCTTCGTCCATCGCATCGGCACTGCGGAACTCTCCGCCGAGTGTTCCGGTGTTTTTGATACTTTTGACGAATGTATCGGCTTTGAGTTTGCTGAAATCAATGTCGACGGCAGGCTTGGCTTTTAGCGACGTGGGGTCGATGGCTGCCGTGGCCTTTGTCAATGCCTCGACAGTGAAGGATTCTGGATAAACCTGCAATTTGCCAATCAACACCGTTTTTTCTCGGGCAGCAGGAATGAGAAACTTCAAACGAAGGGATCCATTCCCGACCTTTTCCGTGGAGATGGGCGACAACGTTGCCGGGGATTCCAGAATGACCTTTCCATCAGCAATGGATCGAATGGTTTTTCCGTCATAGTTTAGGCAGGTGGTTTTCCACACATAGCCCATGAAGACATTGAAACTGACTTCATCTTTATCCGGTTCGATATATGGATGACGCCGTCGCCTCGGCAATCCCAGCGATTTACCTTCCGACTGCATCTTTCCGTTTTCATCTTTCACCTGTTCCCGCCAGGAGAATATTTTGTTGTGTTGAGCTTTGGGGACAAAATTATATCCGCCGTGACCATGTTCATTAGCACCCCAATTCAAAATAGACCCGCTATCAGCGGTGCTCATTGGATAAAGGACACGGGCGACAATCGTGAAGGGTCCACCTTTTAGCATGGCTTCGGGAATGTCAAAACTGCTGGTGAGTGCTTGTTCGCTCAGAGGCAATCCAACTGTCCCATCGAAGTGCGCTTCGGTTTTCGGCTGATTGATAACGACCGCATTGCCAGGCTTGAATGTGCCGCCACCGCTTCCGGTGTACTTCCATTCAGCCACTTTGCCTTCCGGCACGGTTGCGGCATCGATGTCGAAGACCAATTCCACCGGTGTGGAACGATCCGGTTCTTGCGGCTTCTTCATCGCATTGGCTTGGATTTGTTCCGGTGTCATCGCGCCCTTATGCACGCGAATGGCTGAGAACGCACCGTTGAAGAAGTAGCGCCAGTTCCAGAAGAACATGTCGTAATGTGCACCGACGTTCATCCGATGCAACGGCGACGGACGCAACAAGCCTGCGACCTTACCGGCCGACTTTCCATCGACAAAGACATCGACCTCCGCTGCGGCCTCGGCCTTTTTCAGCTCGCCCAGTTCTTCTCCTTTTTCCTTGCTCAACTTGTCTTTATGCTGCTTCAGGAAATTGTTACGTTGCCCTTCATTTTCGAGTTTCGCGAATTTGGGATCGTCTTTCAAATCGTCGGGACTGACTTTCAGATCGATTTCCCAGTTCTTCATGTAATCGCCGATGTTGTAATACGCCGGACGTGTCGGTGTGGTCGGTGCGGGGAACAGAAGCACCACGTGATGCCACTTTCCGTCACGTTCGACGCCCATTGCATCCAACATGATGTCGTTCAGCTGGAAATCGCCCCATTCCAGCGCAACCTCTTTGACATCCTTGACCAGGTTCTGGTTGACGTCGCGTTTCATCCACAACTCCAAAGTCCGTGGCGGGTTTTTGACCATTTCGGCGTTCGGTTTGAACCCGCCGACCATGCGGTCTTTCCCTTGGAAAACCGGAACCTTCGCTCCATCGACCATGCGCATCACGGGCGTACTTCCGGTGAAGTCCCACATGAACGTATCCACGTCATTGTGCAGACGGCCGGCCAGCGTGCCGAAGTTAGGCCAACTGCGAATCCACGGCTTGCGGAGGTTGTCCGGATGGAACGGTTCGTGACGACGCTGCGGGATATCGGTGTACTGACGACAGTCGATATCGACGTAGAGTTTGTCGGCCACCACGTCGGGCGTGCGATAATACAGCGGCGACTCTTCACGGAAATGCTCTTCCACTTCGTCAAGGCTGATGTCGTAGTTGTAGATCCGCGTCTGCCCAAGCTCGCCGGTGAACCCGTCAGTGACGGCCGGTGTGGCAGCATCTTTGACCCATCCGCCGATGGAGACGGCCGCATCGTGCGGTAGGTCAAATGTTTGCTTCTTGCTGACGACCTCTTTTTCGTTGACGAAAATGCGCAGCAAGCCCGCCTCGTCGCCAGTGTCTCCGCCGCCTTCGTAGGTAAAGGCCAAATGTTGCCATTGACCTTCCTTTGCGCCGGGGAAGTCGCTCCATTTGAATGTAAACGATTTGCCATCCTTGCCCGTCAAGGCCGCGAGCACGGCATCGCCGCTTCCGGCTTGTTTGCGAACCCAGAAGTCGGCTCCAAAATCGCGATTGTCATGCAAGGCGAGTTGCGTTCGTTCATCCCACAGCAGGGCCGACTTTCCGTCGAGCTTCACTGCCGTCGCAGCGCCAAGTTGCACCGCCTCGATTGCATCACCCACCGGCGTAAACACGCCTTGGGTGTTGTCTATATATCCGTATCCGCGGCGGCCGTCTTTGCCTGGCGTGTCGCCGAAGTGTTTAATCAATCCACCCTCGTTACCCCAGGACAGGAGTTTGGCATCCGCGTCGGCTTTCATCAATTCGCGTGGGTTGAGGTCGATATATCGATCCCCACCGATCACCGTGCGCATTAAGTTGTACATCGGGCGGTTGCCCTCATAGAGACTTACCCGGCCATCGGCAAAGGACATGTTGTGGAATGCCATAGCAAACTCTTCGCCAACGTTCGACCCGCCGTATCCGCCGAGCCCTCGGTTGGTGTCGATACACTTCGCGTAGTTTTCCATCTTCTTCTTATCCCACCCCGGCAAATACGCCGGCACAGTACAGTCCAACTGGTGTCCATACTCGTGCATCACTAGATTTCCGCCAAAAATTTCCTCTCCGACGTGCGGGTCACCGCTGAGACCACCGTAAGACATCGAGAAGTATCCCCCGCCGTACGACCCGCCTTCGAATACCCAGCCGAGTTTGGCGGCCGATTTTTGGAATTCAAACCGATCACGCAACTTCCGCCACTTGTATAATTGGCGGCTATATCCAATTGTCTCATCATCAAGCAACACCTTCGATGGCGACGATGCCGATGACCTCGCTGGGTAGCCCACGCGCTCTTCGGTTTGTTTGCATCCCATCGCGCCCTCGCTGACCTGATCGTGATCATAAGCGGGCTTGGCCCAGATCGTGTCCACCTCGGCCGTGAAGTAATCCCGAACATTGAATGTCCAGGTATCGCCCTTGGTTATCCGGCCATCGTCCCAGACAAAATCCACCCGCCAGTACACCTTTTTCCCCGGATGCAGATGCTCCGGCGTCGGATACAACCACGTGGTATGTGTCCGTGCCCCGCCTTTTTGATTCGGTTGTTTTGTCAGCGGTGCGTAGGAGGGCTTCTCCATGGCTTCGAGTGCTTCGGCGCTGTGCGCGAAGTACAAGCGTTGCTCTTTTACGTCGGGGGTCGGGCCGCTCCAGTTTACCACCCGCATCGGCGAGACCGTGACTCCCACCTGAGGACGCGGCGTATGCGGACGACCCAGACGATTATCAAACGACCACAGTGCCCCCTTCGTCAGTTCTTGTCCGTCTTTGTCCAGCTGTGCGACACGCCAGTATTGGATCGCACCGGATTTCATCCCCTTGATCTCCAGCGTCGGTTCGGTTGTCTTGATCGGCTTGACGGTTCCGGATTCGACGGCATCTTTGTCGATACCGAAGTAGACATTGTAGGTCGCGGCATTACCAAGACCTGGCCTCCACGACAGCGTCGTATCATTTTCCGACAGTTCACCGCCGACGGCCGGTTGGGGTTCAAACGCATTGCTCATCCCCAGCGACTCGCGGACCTCAAAGAAGTCCATCGCGTAATCGTAGACGTCCATTTTGCTGATATAGCCCACAAAATTCATCGACGGACCCGGTGATTGGTTAAACCAACGCGACCCACGGTTGGCACCGATGAAGAAATGCTGCCGATTGTCTTCTTTGAGCATCTTCCCCGGTGTCTTGCCATCTGCACTGGCCGTCACGAACGTGCCCGGCCCATACGCCCAGCGGCGATTGGTGTCCCTATATCCATGGCTGACCATGTCGGTGTCATAACTGGAGAACCGATAGAAGTATTTTGTGCCCGGTTTGAGGTCTTTGAGTTTGGCCTGAAATTCCCCGGCAGGGATGTTGTTGAAATTCTGACTAAACTCCCAGCTGTAATGACGCATCTGGAACCATTGGAAGAGGTCGAGTTCACCCCAATACACGCAGACCGAACCGGCCCCGTTTTTCGAGAACAATTCACCATTCAACGTCGCGGTGGTCGCGGTGATGTCCGCTGCCGGCTCACGCTCGACCTTCGAATCGTATTGATATGTCGTGAGCAACTCGCCGTCACGATAAATACTCAACGTTCCGTCATGGCCGCCGCTGTATACATAGGTCAGATACTGCCAATTCGGTGAGGTCAGCTTGGGGGCGTCCTTCATCCCCATGCCGATAATGCTCAGCCCGGCGATGTCTGTACTGCCCCAGCACTCTCCACCGATCTCTGCGGTGAACACCGTCTGTTTATCACCACCCAATGCACCCCATGCCATCATAGGCGAGTGCTCTCCATCCGCTTGGGTGTTGACGAGTATTGAAAACGTAAACGGGGCTTCGTAGTCGAGATAATCGGTGACCGTGAACGTCGAGGTGAGTCCTTGGAATGAGGGTTCGGCGTAGGCTTGGGTTTTCTGTTCAAAGTGTATGGCGCGGCGTCCGTCGTGTTCGACCACTTTGGGCGCGACGTTCATGGGGATAAATTCGCCCTTCAGCGCACCGGCATTTTTCCACTCTTTCAAGTCGCCCTTTCTCAGTTTCGTCGCGTCTAGGCTAATCAGATGCCGTCGGCCGGGTTCCATTTGGTGGTCGGTGACCGTCTGGGGGATCTTTGCCATCTTGCTCATGACGTGGTGTACTGGCGGCGCGCCGAGGTAGAACATCGGAGTTTCAAACACTTGGTCGCTTGGCAGACGGAATTTCACGCGCGTCGGGGTGGCGGACTCGACGGTTCCCGTGAAATGTCCCAACGGGCTACGAATGAAGTATTTGGGTTTTGCCTCCTCGATAGGCCGCGTGATTTCCTTACTGCGGATCGGCGGATTGTCCTGCGCGAGGCCCGTGGCGACACCACAGAAAAACACGGCAAGAGCCATCATGGGCATCATCGTTCGATTCATTGTTCGTTTCATGGTTATCACTTTTTCGTTTTTAAATCAGTTCTTGATCACGGCGGCCCTACTCCTTCTCCATCGCCTTCTTGAACGCGGCGAGATCGGATTCGCGAATCGCCGTGTCTTCGTCTTTGAGGACGCCGATGTTGTAATCTTCGGGAATGACCAGCTGGGGGACCGTGATGGCCGGTGCGAGGACAGGGCGGAAGCTCACAAACGGATAGGGCATGCCCGGTGTGAGGTGGCCACGGGAGGCCGACCGCACATAGCGTCGCCACCCTTTGGGTTCGGTATAGACGGCGCCGTTCGGGCTGGGGTCTTCGTAGAAGTTGTCCAATCCGCCGCGGACGACCTTCGACTTCCCGTCGCTAAACGCCACCGGGTCGGAGGCATCGCCGCCTTGGTACGGGGCGTAATCGTCGAGCACCCATTCCAGCATGCCCATGTGCATATCTTCCAATCCAAAGGTGTTGGCAACGCCGCCCTCGTTTTGGATCGCGTCGCTTTTTTTAGCTTTGCCCGAGATGATCTCCGCTTGCCTGCCCCCGATGGCATCGACCGTCTTCTCGACCTGCTCATCATTGAACGCACCGGTCGTGCCCGCGCGGCAGGCATATTCCCACTCAGCCTCTGTGGGCAAGCGGTAGGCATAGCCCTTTGGCAATCGGCCGGCGGCCTTTTCACGGGCGGTGAGCTTCTCACAGAACTCCACCGCGTACTTCCACGAGACACCATCCATAGGCTTGTCTGTCAGGCTGCGCGTGTCCTTCCCGAGTTCCCCGGGACTATACGGGCCATTTTGGTGCAGTTCGGGAAGCGAGTAACCCCAGCTGCCCTTGCGAAAGAAGAGCGGGTCGTAGCCCGGGCGCATCATCGGAACATACTGGTTCAGCTTGATTTCCTGTTTCGCCATGTAGAACGGCTTGGAAATCGTGATGCCGCGCTGGGTCTCGTCCTCGCGACGGCCGACCTCGCCCTTGGGACTGCCCATGACGAATTTCCCAGCCGGGATCTTCACCATCTCAAGTCCATCCGGCAGGGCGAATTCCTTCGCCTGCATCGAAACGATTGGCCCCGCATCAGGTGCCGCAGCGCGCACCGTGGCGGTGCCCACTAGGGCTATTAATGTTATCAGTATAGTAGTCGTGTCTTTCATAATTTCTTCTTGTTGTCGCGCGCCAGGAGTCAGGGGTCAGGAGCCAGGAGTCAGGAGTCGGGAGTCGGGAGTCGGGAGTCGGGAGTCAGGGGTCAGGGGTCAGTAAGAACTTCTCCGGATTCCGGATCATGGATCCGAGCATCTTTCCTATTTCATGGTTCAACGTTGTCATTTCCGCGTGTTCTTCGGTCGTGATGTATCCACAGTCTCGGGCAAA
>CAJQKQ010000046.1 GCA_905478925.1 uncultured Verrucomicrobiales bacterium | reverse complement strand
TGGGCTATCGCCCCCGAAGCCAGTGAACTCAACCAGCGTCGTTAGTTCCCCGCCGGGAGTCATACGGAAGACCGTTCCATTGTCACTCACGCCGCCATCCCTAGTCGTCCCGTACAGGTTTCCACCGCTGCCCTCCACCAAACCGGCATAGGGGTAGCTTCCAGGGTCGTCGCCCACCACGATACCGGCGAACTCGACTAGCGTCGTCAGCTCCCCACCAGGCGTCATCCGAAAGACCGTGCCGTTGTCGCCCGAACCGCCGCCCGAGGCCGTCCCATAAAGGTTTCCATCACTGCCCTGCACCAAGCTGGCAAAGG
Source organism: uncultured Verrucomicrobiales bacterium (assembly GCA_905478925.1). Lineage (GTDB taxonomy): Bacteria > Verrucomicrobiota > Verrucomicrobiia > Verrucomicrobiales > Akkermansiaceae > Luteolibacter. Next base: position 24,977 of record CAJQKQ010000046.1, on the reverse strand, counting down.
GAAAGCGGCCTGGTTTGTCGCCTGCAGTGTCGGTGAACCCGACCAGCGTCGTCAGCTCCCCGCCTAGAGTGATCCTGAAGACCGTGCCACGCCTGCTCACACCGCCGAAAAAAGTAGTCCCGTAGAGGTTCCCGTCGCTGCCCTGAATCAAGGCGGCGGCGGGGCGGCTACCTAGGTTTTCGCCTGTGGTGTCGGTGAACTCAACCAGCGTTGTCAGCTCGCCACCGAGCGTCATCCGGAAGATCGTCCCATTGTCGCTCGCGCCGCCTTCCTCGGTCGTCCCGTAAAAGTTCCCGTCACTAGCCTGCACCAATTTTGCACGGGGACCTCTCCCCTTATTGCTCGCCCCGTTATTTGTGAAATTCACTAGGGTCGTCAGCTCCCCGTCGGGCGTCATCTGGAAAACCGTGCCGAGGTCACTCGTGCCGCCATCCCAAGTCGTCCCATAAAAGCTACCATTGCTGCCCTGCACCAAGCCAGCGTAGGGGTGGCTGCCTGGGTTCCCGCCCGCGTTGCCGGTGAACTCGACCAGCGTCGTCAGCTCCCCGCCGGGCGTCACCCTGAAGACCGTGCCGGAGCCAAGTCCGGAGCTCACGCCGCCGAGTACAGTCGTCCCGTAAAAGTTCCCGTCGGTGCCCTGAAACAAGGCAGCCTGGGGGGAAGTTCCCGGGTTCTCCCCCGCGTTGCCAGTGAACTCAAGCAGCGTCGTTAGTTGCCCGCCGGGCGTCATCTTAAAGACTGTGCCGTAGCTGCCCGCGCCGCCGCTAGAGGTCGTCCCGTAGAAGTTCCCGTCGCTGCCCTGCACCAACTTGGCTTCGGGGTAGCTACCCGGGTTGGCGCCTGCAGTACCGGTAAATTCGACCAGCGTCGTCAGCTCCCCACCGGGCGTCATCCGAAAGATCGTGCCAAAGCCGCTCACGCCGCCGAAAAAAGTAGTCCCATAGAAGTTCCCGTCGCTGCCCTCCACCACGCCAGCATAGGGATAACTGCCTGATCTCTTAACACTGGTGAAACTAAAAATCATTCCATGCACGGGGTTCCCAACCCAATTCAGGGTGAGATTACCAGCCTGAGACGAAAATCCGGTGACACGGACACGGTAGCTGGCTCCCTCAACGGTTTGAAATGTGACAGAATCCCCGCCGGACCCCAACGCATCGCTTTCGGCGATCGATGTCAGGCTGCCGACGGCAGTGCCCGTAAAAACCGCTAGCTGAGAATCGAAATCAGTGGTGAGGCTGAACGTGAACGAACCGGAAGCCGGGGCCACCCAAGAGAACCAGATGGAGTTGCCTCCCGACCGTCCGTCCGTAATAGTCGCTTCGCCCGTCTCCGTCGTGGCATTCACATTGGTTCCGGACACGTTCCCAGAGACGCTGGTGATGACTTGCGCGTTTGCAAACAGGTCGTTCGCTGGAGCCTGGGCTTGGGCGACGCCGGACAGCAAGGCCATGATGACAAACAACAGCGGCAGAACTCTGTCTAGTAGTCCGAAAGGCGGATTTACTTGCGCCTTGTTCATGAATCTTAGGTTACCCTTTGGCTTGTGGATACGGGCGGACTTTCTTCGGCTCGAAAATATTTTCTCTGCTATTTTGCTGAACACTCTTTCTTTCCTAACGATTTCGCCGATGGAGAGGCAAGACGAAAATGCCAATAAGTGTATATGATTCCTGTTGATTCGGTTCGGTGAGGCAGACTCTTTCGTCTTGTCCGGTAGGCATTTTCTCGCTAAGCAATGCACTCGATTTTGTGAGTGTTCTATCTCGCTCCCTTTCCGAGATATTCCGATGCAACGTATCTTTCTTTTCATACTGACCGGCTTGATTGCAACGGGGTTCACCCGTGCCCAGGATGCGAAGGTGCTGGCGGTGGAGAACATCGTGCAGGCGGCGAAGGGCAAGAGCGGGTCGTGGAAGACGGCTGTGAAAGATCAGTCGCTGGCGGTGGGTGACAGGATACGGACGCGGCAGCGGAGCCGGGCGACGATGCGGTTGACGGATCTCTACACGATGCGGTTGGAGCAGTTCACGACGGTTCAGCTAACGAAAGGTTTGTTCGATGATGATAAGTCGCGGCTGGATCTGAAAGGCGGGGCGGCGTTCATTTTCAGTCGGGAGAAGAATGGCGAGATCGATATCACGACTCCGGCGGCGAACGGTGCGTTGCGCGGGACTCAGCTGTATGTGGAAGTGGGGGAAGGGGGGAAGTCGAAGTTCCAGGTATTGGAGGGTCAGGTGGTGATGGAGAATCCGCAGGGCAAGCTTGTGCTGGAGGCTGGGGAAGCGGGGGAGGCGTTGCCGGGTCAGGCACCTCGGAGGACGGCGGCGATTATTACGACGAACCTGCTGCAATGGGCGCTCTATTATCCGGCGGTGCTGGATCCTGCTGAGCTGGATATGAGCGCGGGTGACCGACTCGCCGCTGCGAAATCTCTGGCGACGTATCGTGAGGGTGATTTGCTCGGGGCGCTTGAGAAATATCCTGCGGGGGCGGCAGCAAGTGTTGGCGGGAAACTCTATCGTGCCGGGGTTCTGCTGGCGTTGGGGCGCGTGGACCAGGCGAAGACCGGGCTAGCCGGAGTGGCGGCGGGGAATCCCGGACGGCGTGCGATTGAGCGGATGATTGCCGCAGTGAAATTCACCGAGGAGAAGCCGTGGCCAGAAGGTTCGATAAAGACGGCCGGGGAGGCACTGGCGGAGAGTTACTACCTTCAATCGCGCTCGGATCTGATCGGATCGCGCGAAGCTGCGAGGCTGGCGACACGGCTGGCTCCGGAGAACGGTTATGCCTGGACGCGGCTGGCGGAGCTGGAGTTTTCCTTTTCCCGGACAAAGGATGCCACTGCAGCGCTTACAGCGGCGTTGGAGTTCACCCCGCGCAACGCCCAGACACATGCTTTGAGAGGTTTCGTCCTGAGCGCGGACAATGAGATCGAGAAAGCACGTGATTCGTTTGAAGAGGCGGTGCGATTGGATGGTGCGCTGGGCAATGCTTGGCTCGGTCTGGGGCTGACGAAAATCAAGCGCGGGCAACTGGAGGAGGGGCGCGCGGATCTGCAGACGGCAGCGACGGTCGAGCCGACGGTTTCATCTTTCCACAGCTATCTTGGAAAGGCTTTCAGCATGGAGGACAAGCCCGGGGATGCGCGGAGAGATCTTGATCTGGCGAGACGGCTTGACCCGAACGACCCGACCCCGCTGCTGTATTCGGCGCTCGAGTTGCAGCAAAGGAACCGAACCAACGAGGCGATCACGGATCTGGAGATGTCGATCGAACTGAACGACAACCGGCGCGTCTATCGGTCGATGCAATTGCTTGACCAGGATAGAGCCGTGCGTGCGGCGAACCTCGCGAAAATCTATCAGAACGCGGGGATGCAGGATGTGGCGTTGCGGGAAGCGACGAGAGCGGTGGAAAGTGATTACACGAATCCGACGGCGCACCTTTTCCTAGCGAACTCCTTTGATGCCTTGCGCGACCCCGACCGGATCTCGCTGCGCTACGAGACTCCGTGGTTCAACGAGTTGCTGCTTGCCAACGTTCTGTCACCGGTCGGCGGCGGACCCTTGTCGCAATTCGTCTCGCAGCAGGAGTATTCGAAACTGCTGGAAGAGGACGGCTTAGGGGGCAGTTTCACATCGGAATGGCGAAGTGATTCGGAAGTCAGGGCAGTTGCTTCGGTGTTCGGAACATCGGGTGATTTCAGTTTCGGCATTGATGCGAGTTACCGGGATGACACGGGGGATCGATTCAACTCGGGGGCATCGCTCCAAGAGCTCTACGGCCAGTTCAAGTGGCAGCCATCTCCGGACGACGTGTTCTACTTCCTCGGGAAATGGGCGGATCAGGAAAGCGGGGACAATTTCAGGACATATGACAATCAGCCGCTGTCTCCGGGTGTCAGCTTTGAGGAATCACAGGAGCCGGGCTTGTTGCTAGGGGCATGGAATCACCGTTGGGCGCCCGGTTCGAACACCCTGGTGCTGGTGGGGCGCCTGAGCGCGAATCAGACGCTCAGCGATACGTCGGCACGGCAGTTGCTGATCGAGCGCAATTCAAACGGACTGCGTCCGGGTTTCATCCGGCGGAACCAGTTCGGTTTCGATGAGTTCACCGATCCCGCGCTGGAAAACGCAAGTCCTCCATCTGTCTATGAGGGTCAGAACGGAGAACTGGTTTATTCGCCCGCTCTGCTCCAAGCCATTCAGCCGTATCTCGGGGAAGGGAATGTGGAGAATGTGAGCTCGGCTCCGTTCGAATTCGACACCCAGCGCTCGTTCGAGATTTACAGTGCGGAGATCCAGCACATCCTACAGACGGAGCGGAATCTACTCATCGCGGGTGGCCGTTGGCAGACGGGTTCCTTCGAGACACGGAGCAAGCTCTCCGTGCAGAGACCGAATTTCTCCGGAGGATTTTCAACGCCGGCGGCAGAGCAGAGGACGGAGGTAGATTTCCAGCGTATGACGATTTACGGTTACGATTACTGGAAAGTCACCCCGGAGCTGACATTGATCGGCGGATTCTCCTGGGACAAGATCGAGCATCCGGACAATTTCCGAAACCCTCCAGTGAACGACCTTCAGCGTGACGATGACCAGCTATCCGCGAAGCTAGGTTTCACCTATGAGCCGTCGCGCCTATTCACGGTGCGGGGCGTTTATACAGAGGCACTGGGGGGAGTCACTTTCGATGAAAGCGTGAGGCTCGAGCCTGTCCAACTCGCGGGATTCAACCAATCCTACAGGACGGTGATTTCCGAATCGCTGGCGGGATCGGTAGAGACCCCGCGGTATAAGATTTGGGGACTGAGCGTGGAGGGAAGCCTTCCGTCCCGCACCTGGTGGGGCGCGAGCGTGAACGTGATCGAGCAGGATGTGGATCGGACGATCGGAGCATTCACCGGTTACGATTCAGGGGTGTTCCCGATCAGCCCTGCCTATTTCGCCGACAAGACCGCACAGCGCCTCGATTACCGCGAGGTGGCGGTCGGCTTCAATGCCAACCAGTTGATCGGTGACGAGTTCGCGCTCGGCGCGGGCTACAGGATGACTCGGTCGGATCTGCGCACGGTGTTTCCTGAACTCGTTTCGACAGGGCAGGCGTTTGCCAATGTGAAGAACAGGGCGACGTTGCACGAAGTTACACTCAACGCGAACTGGAACTCCCCGACGGGACTTTACGGGCGGATTGAAGCGAACTGGTATGCCCAGGATCTGGACGATGACCCGAGCGTGACGGTGGCGCGCAGTGGCGATGATTTCTGGCAGTTCAACGCCTTGGTCGGATACCGTTTCAATCGGAATATGTGTGAGATCAGCGCGGGGGTATTGAATATCACCGATTCCGATTTCCAACTCAGCCCGCTGACCCCCTATGGCAATATCGTCCGTGACCGGACGGCGGTGATACGCTGCCGGTTCAGCTTCTAACAGACTATGGGGAACGGAGCGACATTGCGGGGAAAGTCGGAGCGTGCCGAGCGGCGGATCCGATTGGTCGCGGCTCTGGTCGGCATCGTGCTGACGGTCATGGCTGGCTGGCTGGCGCTCAGCCGGGTAGGCGGTTCGTTGCGCTCACTGAGCTATGATATCCCGTTTCAGGATGTGTTCCAACATGTTCCATTCCTGCAACCTGAATCGGATACCGCCGACGAGGTAAGGATCGTCTATCTCGAGGATATCGAAGGAAAGACCTTGGACCGGAGGAATCAGGCGGCGCTTCTGGATAAGCTCGGCGAGGCGGGAGCGCGTGCCGTGGTGTATGACCTGCTATTTGATCTTCCCTCCCAGGATCCGGAGATCGACCGGGAGTTTGCCGCCGCGATGCTGCGATTCCGCGGGGTTGATGAAAACTGGGAGCCGATCCCCGGTGCACAGCAAAGGTCGGTATTCCTGGCCTGTGGTCGGAAGCGCTTTCAGCAAACCGGGGTGATTGTGGAGCAATTGATTCCTCCCACTGACGAGCTCTTGGCGGCGGCGGATAACTTCGGGTTGGTCGCCCTGGTGCACGATGACAACTACACCGTCAGAGAACTCACTACGGGGACTCTGGATGAATCGTCAGTGACATGGGTAGCCGCAATAGCCCTGGGAGCGAAGCTTGAGGAAAGTGAACGGATTTCCCCGAGATATATCAATTATGCGGGTCCGCCGAGCCCCCCGGGTGACTTGCTTTCCAATCCTGCAATCCTCTCATTGGGAGCTTCAGACGTGCTTCGGGATGATGTGCCGATCCTGTTGCGCGACAAAGTGGTGGTGGTGGGCGGTAGGCCGGAAATTCTGGGTGCCGAAGCAGGCCTTGATTTATTTTCCACCCCATACAAACGCTTCGATCGACGCGGGGATCTACCACTGATGAGCGGGGTGGAGGTTCAGGCCAATATCCTCATCAATCTGATGCGCGGCAACTGGCTGACACGATCCGGAGAAAAATTCGATCTCTGGATGGTGATCATTGCCGGCTGCATTGCGGGCTTCGGTTTCACGCGTCTACGGCCACTGCTTGCGGTGATCGCCGCAATCGTGGGCGTGGTTCTACTCATTGCCGTCGGAACCGTTTCCATGCGGCAGGCGAACTTTTGGTTTCCATGGAGCGTGGCGGCGTTTTTACAGATTCCGGTGGCGCTTGGTTGGGGCGCTGGATCGCGGTTCTACATCGAGAGGTTTTTCCGGGAAAAGCTGAGCAAGGAGCAGCAATTCCTGAAGGACGCGTTCGAGAAATATCTTTCGCCGCAGATGCTTGATAAACTCACCGAAGACGGGTTTCAGATGAAATTCGGGGGTGAGAAGGTGATGGCAGCGATGATGTTCACCGACCTGGAAGCTTTTACCAACATGTGCGAGCGGGTGGGGGATCCGGAAAAAATTGTGGAGGTGCTGAGCGACTATTTCGAACGTACCACCGGACATATCTTCGATCACGACGGGGTGGTCATCAAATTTATCGGCGATGCGATCTTCGCTGCCTGGGGTGCACCTGTCCTCGATCCCATGGCTCCGGTCAAGGCAGCGAGAGCGGCCTGGCATCTCTCACAGAACGACGAACTGGTGGTGCAAGGGGTGAACATTCGGACACGGATCGGGGTGCATTACGGCGAGGTCGTGGCGGGAAATATCGGCAGTAGGAAGAGGGTGGATTACACAATGATCGGCGATGCGGTGAACCTTTCCGCGAGGCTGGAAGCACTCAACAAGCGCTTCGGGACGCGCATCCTAATCAGCGAGGAAGTAAGGAGTCATTTTGACGGTGAGTTCTTCACGAGAAAGATCGGAAATTTCAAGGTCAAGGGGCGGAAGGAACCAACGGTGGTTCACGAACTACTCGGGCCGGTGGCGGATGTGGAAGAGCCCGCATGGCTCGAAGTTTACGCAGAGGGCTTCGCGGCACTGGAAAAGGACGATTTCACCAAGGCGCGTGAGCTTTTCGAGAAGACGGATTCAATGCGAGGTAGTGAAGGGGATGGCCCCTCAAGATTTTACCTTGGTTTGCTGGACAGTGGTGCAGTGATTGAGGCTGGCGTTTACGAGATGACGGAGAAATAGGAGTATGATCCAAATTACCACAATTCCCTGAGCGCTTGCGAAATATTCAGTTTTCCTTTTTCATTCACGCAGATGTCCAAACGAATCTATATCATCGTCGCCGCCATGATTATTTCAGGGGTTGCTATATATTTCCGACCTGCTCGTAAAACTTCCGAGCTGACTGGCGATAAGCAACGCGAAGAGTTACGAGTGGAGCACAAATTTTCAGACGTTTCGCACTGGAGCAGCGAGATCCAGAAACGTCCGGGCCGTGAGTCGCTGGATTCGCTGCGCGGATATCTTCTATCTTTGTCCGATGCGGAGGCAGTCGCAAAAATAGAGAATTTCCTTCAATCCGGAGAAGACAATAGCACTGGGATTGCGTTTGAGATCGGATCGGGTGGGGCGCTGAAAGGTAGTCCGACACTGCGGGTGTATTTGCTGGACCTGCTTTTGGAAATCGATCCGGTGGCCGCGGCGCGGATCAGCCGGGAAATACTGGCAAAGGCGACAACTGCCGACGAGTGGGCCGTTTCGCTCCGCAATGTTGCCCGCGGAGAATTAGGTGCAGACAACAAGGAATATTTGCGGACGAAGGCGGAGGAATTAATCACCAATGCCGGTTGGCAGGCTGATCCTTCGGTTGGATACCTGAATGCTTTCGACGTTCTGGTCCATACCGAAGCTACGGAGAGCACGGCGCTCCTATCAGACCTCATCCAAGGGAAGGAACGCCGTGATCTTGCTCATGCAGGGTTCCTGACGCTGGATCGCTTGGTTCAGAGGAAGCCGGTGGAGATGCTGACGAAGCTGCAAGTGGATAGGGATCTCCAAGAGAGCCGTCCGGAAATGGTGGCGCAGGAGTTTGCGCGCGCCGATTTACGTGACGCAGCCCAGCGTCAGGTGGTGAAGGCATGGCTGCTCAGCCCGGAGCGCACACCTACGGAACTCAGTAATTTTGCCGGGATCTATCCGAACAACAACAAGATGATTTCGCAGAATCTGCTCACCTCGGAAGAGCCGGTTGCGGGATCCGGCCTCAGGGAGCATGACCTAGAGGTGCTGTCGCTGATCCGCAGTTGGAGGGAGGATCCTACTTTCGATACGCTGGCTCCTTATCTTGAGATCATGGACAGGCGCCTTTCGGAGTTCACCAAAGGCGCCGAGAATCCGCCACGCTGAGGATGCAGCAGGAGGGCGTTGAGGAAGAATAGATTTTTAATCGAAAGTTCCTAATCGAAAGTTCCCAGACAAGTAGTAGAGACTTCTTCGTAGAACAAGAGATGGATCGTCATGGAAGGGGGATTTACGGGGACGAAAGGGGACTCGGAGCCTCTCCGGATTTATTATATAGGAAGTTGTCCGGCCAACAGGAATGGATACGAGCCAGGAACCCGTGAAGTTGATTGGGGTGTGATTTTTTCGGTGGATTTCATTCTCGCACTGTTACTGCTAGGGAGCGCCGCAGGCTTTTGGACTGCTGGGATTCTTTATTCCCAGCTTTTGGGGATGGCGTCGTTGATCGCAGCGGGTGCTTGCTACCTGCCGTTTTTATTTAGACACACTCAACCAAAGAGCTGCGGACAAGAACCGCAGCAGTCCAGAGCCTCCGGCGGTTTTATCCACCGACAAAAATCACACCCAGTTGATTGACGATCATTGCCAATGAGCGCTGCATTGAGCCTAGCAACAGGAGAAAACACCATGCCGACTCAAAACGTCAATCTGACCGTTTGATGTCGGTCGATTTCGTTGCCACATCCCTGCAATCCGCTAGAGTTTGCTGCATAGCCATGCCGCAGAACGTCCAAATGATCGTAACCTTCGCCGTCCTTGCGGGGGTTTTTGTGACTTTCGCCAAGGAGTGGTTGCCGAGCGACATGGTCGCGCTAGGCGGACTGGCGCTGCTGCTGCTCACCGGCATACTCGACGAATCCGATCTCGGGGAGATCTTCGGTAACCCGGCTCCGATGACAATCGGCGCGATGTTCATACTCGGCAAGGCACTGACTCGCACCGGGGTGATCGATTGGATCGCACATCATTTCGAGAAATTGGCGGGTAATTCACTGACTCGCGCCATCCTAGTTCTAGCTCTTATCGTTGTGCCGCTTTCGGCATTTATGAACAACACGCCGGTGGTGATCGTTTTCCTTCCGGTGCTACTGGCCTTTGCGCGAAGCACGGGCATAAAAGCCAGCAAGCTGCTCATTCCGCTGTCCTTCCTCAGTATACTCGGAGGCACGATCACCCTGATCGGAACTTCCACGAACCTACTCGTCTCCGGTCTTTCCGCGAAACAGGGACAACCAGTATTCGGGATTTTCGATATCAGCTTGCTGGGCATCGCCTTTGCCGTGGTCGGCACCATCTATATGCGCTTCATCGGGCGGCACTTGCTCCCCGACAGGGACACGGTCAGCAGCCTACTTGATGCGGAAGATACCCGAAAATTTTCCAGCGCTGTGGAAATTCCAACTGACTCGCCATTGGTCGGCGCGCGACTCATCGAGCACCCCCTGTTCTCGAAACGAAAAAACACGATCGTCTACGAGGTGATCCGGCGGGGGCGCCGAGTGGATGACATCCCCCTTGATGCGATCACCCTGGAGGAGCGGGATGTCCTCTGGTTCCGTGCGACCTCGAAGCAGCTTGCGGAAATGCAAACGGAGCAGGGTGTGAGGATGATACACAGGAAAAGCGGCGGGCAAATCCAGCGCGACGAGGTAAAAACGGTCGAGGCGATCATCGGTCAGCGGAGTTCCCTGGTGGGGAAGAGCATCAAGGAGTCGAACATACGCAGGCGCTACGGGATCGTCGTTGCGGCGATTCACCGGAAAGGTACCAACTTAGCCGAGGGCTACCAGGATGTCCGGCTGGCCTTTGGTGATACGATACTAATGGAGGGGCCTGCCCAGAATATTGTCCGGCTGAATCAGGAGGGGAGTTTTCTCAGTCTCAACGAAACCTTTGAGCAGCCCAAGCTTCGGTCGCATATGGCGCTCGCCGTTTCCATTCTTGCGGCGGTCGTTCTCGCGGCAGCGCTTGGCTTGCTTTCGATCACCAGTGCGGCACTGATCGGCGCGGTGCTTGCCATACTCACCGGTTGTGTGGAAACCCGCAACGCCTACAAGGCGATTGAGTGGGACGTCCTTTTCATGATCTACGGCATGCTGGGCATTGGCATGGCGATGCAGAAAACCGGGGGAGCGGAGTGGATTGCAATGGGGGTAGTAGGCGGCATGGAAAGCTACGGGACGCTGGCGATCCTTGCCGGGATTTACCTACTCACCCTGATACTGACAGAGCTAGTGACCAATAACGCCGTGGCGATCCTGATGACGCCGATCGCGATTTCCGTGGCGCTCTCGCTCGGGGTCAGTCCGCGGCCGTTCCTCGTGGCTGTGATGTTCGCGGCCAGTGCGAGTTTCATCACGCCCATCGGCTACCAGACAAACACCTATGTCTATGGCGCGGGCGGATACCGGTTCTCCGATTTTATCCGGGTCGGTCTGCCGCTGAGTCTGCTGCTGTGGGGGACAGCGATGGTTCTCATTCCCATGATCTGGCCGTTCTGAAACGGTTACTTCAATAATTTCAGATACGCCACGATGTGGACGATGTCCTGCTCGGGGATTACGCCTTCGAAGGATGGCATGGACGGCTCGTAGCCCTCGGTGATGACAGCGGCGGGATCAAGAATTGAGGTTTTCAGGAAAGCATCGAGGTCGCCCTTGTGGCGGGTGGCGATGCCATTGAGGGGCGGGCCGGTGAGCTTTGCGCCCTCCAGCGAGTGACAACCGACGCAGCCGTAGTTCTTGAATAGAGTCGCGCCATTCTCCTCGTTTCCGGGAACGATTGCGACGGTTGCGGTTTTCTCGCGTTTCGCGACCGCAGTTAGATCCGACTTTGTGGCTACTGGCCGCGTATCCGGCCTGGCGTAGATCTCGATTTCGTAGGGTTCCGTGCCGGCGGAGGTGTCGTGCAGATGAAGCCGCAGGCACATGATGTCCGAACGGAAAATCGGCGGGATCTCGATGCTGATCCTGAGGCGGTTTTTAGAAACGGTGAGCTTGCCCGTCTGCACCGAATGTTCGCCCGGTTTCCCGTCCCATCGATAGTGACCTGATCCGTATTTCGCGGTGCGTTTGATGTTCCAAAGATCGAGTTCCGGTCGTGGGGCGATCAGGCTGAGTGAGGCGGGCAAGGGATCTTTGAAACCGACAACAATGTGCTTGTTGAAAATTTCCAAGGAAACGGGCGTTGCGAATGGCTGGCCCTCGCGGATTTCGGTCAACCCGGATTTCTTCGACGTCTGTGGCTTGTAGCCCGAAATACCGATCCCGGTCGCATACAGCCTTCCGTTCTTAGGGTTGGTGGCTGCGTTTAAAATCGGAAAATTAAAATCGAACGGCAGCTTCCATGCGAACGGTAGACCTTTGTCGGGAGTCACGACGGGGAAGATTCTACCGCTCCATGACAGGTGTGCGAAGCTGTCACCGAGCGAGGGGAAGGCCTTTTTCGAAAGCGTGGCGAAGGATGATCCGGAGCGATTGACCTGATAGGGGAACCACAGCAGCGGCGGCGCCGGTTCCTTGGCCTTCCGGAAGTTTGCGGGTTCGTATCCGAGGAACGGCGCGGCTCCTTTGCCACGTCCGATGGGCTGAGTGCCGCCTCCGATGCGGTGAATCGGCGTGCTCGGGATGTGATGCCCCTGCTGATCCGAGGCGAAGATGGCACCTCCCGGAGCCATTCCGATGAAAGGCAGCCGGAGGCCGTCAGCGAGTGTGGTCACTACCAGCCCGTTCGGGCTAATCCGGAGAACAGAACCGCGATCCGTCGCGGTCTCCCCATATTTTGATTTCCCAGAATCAATCAGGCCGGATCTCGATATGATGAATGAACTGTCATCGTAAACCTCCAGCGAGGTTGCGTAGTCGCGGGTGTGCAGGGTCTGGAGGAAGGCATCGGAGGCGCAGGCGTATATATCGAAGAATCCGTCCCCATCGATGTCCTCCAAGCGTGTGATTTGATCTCGCCCCAGAACAAATATTCCGTGTTTGTGTCCGATGGAGATGGACATGGGTTCGAAGAGTCCGAATGCGGCCCTGCTCCAGGTTGCCGTTTCCTCTCCGAGGTTTGTCACACGCCAGACGTCACCGTCGAGGGTTGTTATTAGAGCGTCACCGCCTGGCAGGAACGCGATATCCGTCGGGCGGATCGTTCGCTTCCAGGGATTCTCCTGCGGTAACGAAAGCGGGCGGGTGACGATGAGGTTCTTCGTCTTTTTCGAGGCAGGGCTGGTTACCTTTACCGTTCCGGGAAATGCGGGGACGGCAGGTAGAAACTCCGGTATGCTTCCAAGCGGTTCTGTATCCGTAATCATCTTGGTTGAACGAAGTATGCGGATCAAACATTCCTCCGTCCCACCGGGAATCAGCAAAGCAGTGCCCCTCTGCTGGTTGGATTTCAAAAGGAAGCTGGACGAGCCTTCGACTTCCATAAAGGGCATCGCTGCCGCAGGTAGGATAATGCTCGCCTTTTTTCCGTCCATCGAAGTCTTTCCTTTCGCGGCATCGATCCCAATCGCAATCGGATCGGCTCCGGGAAGGACGAGAATCGTCCTCTCAATGAGATCTGGCCCCAACGATTGGCTCATCTCCCTCACAAATCTGCTACCTACCCTATAATCGAGAGCCACCCGGTCTCCCGAAAGAACGAGGCCGAGATAGCGCCCCGCCCCGGCAGGTAGTGGACCCACATTCCCACCGTTTCCAAGCAACTCTCCTTCCCGGATGTCCTCAGCCGGAAGGCTACGGACACCCACGCCGGGAAGCTCGGGGGTGGATGTCAGGAGTTCTCCCATCAGTTCCGGTACCGTATTTGCCTTGGCGGTTCCGCTTGGGTAGGAAATCCCAGCCATGGAATCCATGCTCAGCGGTGCCTGGCCTGCGGGGACTCTCCAGGTGGCGGCGTAGCGCAGCAGATCGGGATCAAAGCATGTCCAGAGGTCATTACCGAGCGGCAGGAGCACGCCTCGGCGCACGCGGTTCATAGGCTTTTCCAAAACGATCAGGGCGCTTCGTAAAAACGGCTGCTCCGTCTCTACGAAGCCATTGGGTGACAGGGGTTTCGCAAATGAAGATGACAATGCGAGCAAGGAAATAATGAGAATACGCAAAGAGGACATAGTTTCGTTGGGGCGGAACTTGTCCATATTTCCATGAACGAATCCAGAACCAATCCGGGGAGTATGTCTCATACGTGGCATGATATTTCATCCTCGGCTGCCATCGCATTCTCCGCACCTTATTGCCTCCAATCTTCACCCACCACCCGAATCAGCGACATGATGTAGGGTTGCTGTTGCTTGCTGAAAACATCCTCCATCTTCAATAGGATGGAGCAGAACCGGGCGGATGCCACGGAAAATGAGTTGCAGAGCCCCCGGAGGATGGGGAGGATTGCCCGCGTCGCGCGTGAATTGCGCGCCACGGTTTTTTAAACACCAGATTTACACACGATTATGAAAAGAAAACTCAGGATGGGCATGGTAGGCGGCGGACGCGGAGCATTCATCGGCTCCGTCCACAGGATGGCAGCGAACCTCGACGGCCAGATCGAGTTGGTGGCAGGATGCTTCTCCTCGGATCCCGAGAAATCCCGGCTCTCCGGTGAGGACTTTTTTCTCTCCCCGGAGCGCGTTTACGGCAATTTTGAGGAAATGGCTGATAACGAATCCGCCATGCCGCCGGGTGAGCGCATTGACTTCGTCAGTATCGTCGCCCGCAACGACCTCCACTACAAAGTAGCCAAGAAATTCCTCGAAAGCGGAATCCACGTGATCTGCGAGAAACCGTTGGCGTTCTCCAAGGAGGAGGGTGAGCAGCTCAAGGCAATCGTCGAGAACAGCGGTCTCGTTTTCGCCCTCACGCACAATTACACCGGCTACCCCATGGTCAAAGAAGCCAAGGCGATGGTGAAGGAAGGCAAGCTCGGCAAGATTCTTAAAATCGTCGCCGAGTATCCACAGGGCTACGCGATCTCCGCCTACGACGAGGCCGCCTCCGCGGGTGGCGCGATCTCGAACTGGCGCATGGATCCCTCGATCTCCGGGGTATCGAACTGCATCGGCGACATCGGTTCGCATGCCGAAAACCTGGTCCGCTATATCACCGGACTGGAGCTCGAGGAAATCGCCGCCGATCTCAACACCTTCATCCCGGGTCGCCAACTCGATGACGACGGTTCCATGCTCTGCCGCTACGAAGGCGGTGCGCGCGGTGTCCTCTACGCCTCACAGATCTCCACCGGCGACGAGAATAACCTCAACATCCGCGTCTACGGCACCGAGGCCTCCATCGAGTGGCATCAGGAGCATCCGAACGAGCTCACTGTGAAATTCGCCGACAAGCCCCGCGAAATCTGGCGCCGTGGCAACAGTTACAACGGCAAGGCAGCCGCGAAATACACGCGCCTGCCCTTCGGACACCCCGAGGCATTTATCGAGGCCTTCGCCAATGTCTACCTCGCTGCTGCAGAAGCAATCACTGATTCCATCGAAGGCAACTTCAAGGGCGACGCTGCCTACGATTTCCCAACCGTCGACGACGGCGTCGCCGGCATGGCTTTCATCGAGGCTGCCGTGAAATCCTCCAAGGCCAATGCGGAGTGGACGAAGCTGTGAGCGGCACCAAGGAGGGGCTGCATTCTGCTGACCAACAACCCAAGCGCCCAAGCTTAGCTATTTCCTGCATCCATATTTGAGGGATGAGTTCTAGTTTTCGTGTCCCTCTATTTGCCTCCGGCTATCTCCACTTCGTTCCGGTTCCGCGGCGCTCCGGTTGGCAGCGGAACGCAGCCACTCCTTGGGAGTAGCCGGGCGAATGTCTTTCCAATGATCGTTGGCTCGGTCTCCCGACTTTCCCTGTATCTTCGGCGGACGCCTGATTTTCTTCGTGTGCTGAGTAGCTCTTCGACCGAGCTGCCGTCCGCTGCTTGACGCTACTCAGCACAATAGCGCCGCACATTTCCTCAGCGTTTCCGAAAGCATTCCAATATCGCCGCGTGCACATCCTCCGCTGCATTCACCTCATACGTTGAGCCGATGAGAACGGGCTGTTCTTTCTCCGTTACCTTGTCCCTGCCGTGGGAGCCTTTCACCAGGTTGGCATCCAGCGGGATGACATCCAGCAAGCCGCGTATTCCGAGTTTTTTCTTCAGTAGGAACTTCGCTATTTTCAATTTCGGAAAACCGATCGATGGATCGATAAAAAGCTCGCAGGGGTCGTAGCCGGGCTTTCTGTGGATATCGATGGTGCGGGCGAAGTCCGGGGCGAGGGTATCATCCTCCCAATAGTAATACGTGAACCACGCATCTGGCTCCGCGATGGCGATGAGATCCCCGGCGCGTTCATGGTTGCGCTCACGTACCTCGTCGATGCCCTCGGTTGCTTCCAACAAGGATTTTACCTCCGGCAGCAGAGCGGGGTCGTTCACATAGATATGCGCCACCTGATGGTCCGCGACGGCGAAAACCTTGCAGCCGCCGTAGTCGAGGGTTTCCCGCCCGAGTTCGTCCTTGATGGATAGCCAGCCCTTTTTGCGGAACAGGCGGTTGAGATGGATGGGTCGTGTTACCTGCGAGATGCCGTATTCGGAAAGCAACATTACTTTCACGTCTCGTGCTTCGTAGAAGGAAATGAGATCCGTCACCACCCGGTCAATTGCCTGCACCTCGGTGGGGACGTTCGCCGCGCCTGGGCCGTCTTTCTGGAGGCAGTAATCGAGGTGCGGGAGATAGACGAAGGAAAGGGTGGGGGAGAATTTTTCCTCAACACGTTTCGCCGAAGAGGCGATCCATTGCGAGGATACTATCCCCGCCGCCGGCCCCCAGAAGGCAGGGAAGGGGAACGGGCCGAGATCCGCTTTCAGTTCATCGCGAAGGCTCATCGGTTGGGTGTGGATGTCGAAATGCTTTGAGCCATCCGCCGGGTAGAGCGGGCGCGGGGTCACGGTATAGTCCGCGGATGAATACATGTTGTACCACCAGAAAAGCTTCGCGCAGGTGAAGTTCGGCACGGTTTTTCGTAGCGTCTCCCAGATCTTCTCGCCGTGGACGATGTGGTTCGATTGTTTCCAGAAACGCACCTCCGCACTCTCGCGATCATACCATCCATTCGCCACAATTCCGTGCTGCTCCGGCGGCGTTCCGGTGAGTATGGAGGACTGCGCCGTCGTCGTCAGCGCGGGAAAGGCCGGGGTGTATGTCTGCAAGCCATGCTTCTCCGCGAAGGCGGTGATCCCCGGCGCATTTCTCCCCAGCAGAGACTTAGAAAGGCCGACGATGTTCAGGACTGCGAGGCGCATATGCGGGAAACTTTAAACCTCAAATTCTAAACTCCAAGATAAAGAGGAAAACGATTGCAGGAATAAGGGGGATCAATTTGATACCCGCTTAATCCCGAGCCGCATGTATTTGAAGTTCAGAAGCAGTGCCGTCTTAAGGCCCGTGACGTTCATAACTTGACGGGTAACTGCGCACGGAACGCACGACTCCAGTCGCGCAGGTCACTTCTTTGGATTGGCACCCTGCGCGACTGGAGTCGTGCGTTCCTGCATTTGGCATTCAGATCCATGCTGAAGACCGAGATTTCGGAAAACAAGATTTCGAGCCTCCAATATTCTTGGATAATTCGAATCAAACTCAATTTTTCTTACCCTGAAATTTAGACCTGACAAAGCACGAGTGCCCTGAAAACCTTAATCTGACGGATGGGGATTTTTAAGGTCTTGAGAAAAAGACTTCCGATGGTCGCGGAGGGTCAGAAAGCTCGACGCTTTTTCCCAATAGCTGCGTTGCGCGTCGAGTCGTGAATCTCGATTCACTCCCTCCTTGCGCCTTGCTCTTGGAAAAAATCGCCTTCGCCCATCCGTCAGATTAAGGTTTTCAGAACACTAGGGCGAATCGAAAAGCGATGCGACAACAGCGAGGATATCAGCGACATCCGCAAGCCTACCGATGCCTTGGTATCCGCAGGCAAGGTCTCCGGTGGCAGGTTCGATGAATTCGCAGCCATCGGCCTTGAGCTGAGAGATGTTGCGCTGGGTCGCGGGATGAAGCCACATCTTGCCGTTCATGGCGGGGGCGATGAGGACTTTCGTTTCGCGGGGGAGTGCGAGGTAGATGGAAGTGAGAGGATCGGGGGCGAGGCCGTTGGCCAGTAGGCCGAGGGTGTTCGCTGAGGCAGGGGCGATGAGGAAAAGGTCGGCGCTATCGGCGAGGTCGATGTGGCCGGGTTTCCACGAATCCTTCTCATCCTCTAGGGAAACCAGGACCGGGTGCCGAGTCAGTGTCTGGATAGTGAGCGGGGTGATGAACTCGCAGGCAGAGCGCGACATGACCGCATGAACCTCATGGCCCTGCTTGACGAACTGGGAGGCTAGATCGGCGGCCTTGTAGGCGGCGATGGATCCGGTGATGCCGAGGACGATTTTCATAAAAATTCAAATTTCAAAATTCAACGATCAAGGAAGAGGGGTGGCGCGAGAGATGGGGGTGATGATGGCAGTTTTTGTTAAACGGAGGGAAGAGGGAGAATACGGAGAAGAGTGGATAGGAATTATTGGTTTCTAACCGACAATGCCCCCAACTGGCATAGCAGGCGCGAATGAAGAGTCTTGATTGAGAGTTGAATTTTAAATTTTAAATTTTTCACCGTAGCATGGCCGAGGCCTTTTTGAGGGCGGCGGTGAGGGCGCTGATATCTTCCTCCGTGTTGTAGAGGGCGAAGGAGGCTCGGGTTGTACCGGTGATCCCGAAGCGAGCCATGAGCGGCTGGCAGCAGTGGTGGCCGGTGCGGACGGCGACGCCCATCTGATCGATGAGTGTGCCTAGATCGTAGTGGTGGATGCCTTCGATGGCGAAGGAAAGAGAACAGGCACGCTCGGCGGGGCCGTAGAGGCGGATGCCGGGGATTTCAGAAAGGGCTGCGGCGGCATGGCGGATGAGGAATTGCTCGTGGCCGTGGATTTCATCGAGGCCGATGGCGTTGACATAATCGAGGGCGGCGGCGAGGGCGATGGCTCCCTCGATGTTCGGGGTGCCTGCCTCGTACCTGAACGGCGGGTCGTTGTAGGTGGTGCCTTCGAAGGTGACCTCTTTGATCATTTCACCGCCGCCTTTCCACGGCGGGAGGGATTTCAGGAGGTCGAGCTTTCCCCAAAGAACGCCGATGCCGGTGGGGGCGTAGACCTTGTGGCCGGAGAAGGCGAGGAAGTCGGCACCGAGAGCTTGGACGTCGATGGCCATGTGGGGGACGGCTTGGGCGGCGTCGATGAGGACGATGGCTCCGTGTGTCTTGGCGGCGGCAGTCATTTCGCGGACGGGATTGACCGTGCCGAAGGCGTTCGAGACCCAGGTGAGGGTGAATATTTTGGTTTTGTCAGAAAGGAGATCTTGGAAGGCCGCCTGGTCGAGGACTCCATCCTCATCGCAGGGAATGACTTTCAGGATGGCCCCGGATCTTTCCGCGAGCATCTGCCATGGGACAATGTTCGAGTGATGCTCCAGGGTGGAGATGAGTATCTCATCGCCCGGCGAGAGGGAGAGGATGTTGGCGACGAGGTTAATCCCATCGGTGGTGCCGGAGGTAAAGATGACCTCGTCGGGTGAGGCGGCATTGATGTGGGCAGCGACGGAGTTGCGCGCGGCCTCATGGGCTTCGGTTGCGGCGCGGGCGAGGTAATGGGTGCCGCGGTGGATGTTTGCGTTGAGCTTCTCGTAATAATGACGTGATGCCTCGATGACCTGCGTGGGGTTCTGCGAGGTCGCGGCGTTGTCGAGATAAACGAGCGGCTTGCCGTTGACGGTTTCCCGGAGGATGGGGAAGTCGTCGCGTAGAGTGGTGGGGAGCATGGAAGATTAGTGGAAAGTGCCGGGTGATCAGTGGAAGAGCGATGCACTCAAGTCCAGTGGGAGCTTCACAGATTAGGTAGTGATTGCGATCCGAGTCTACTCTCGCAAGTGGATGTATGCCAGGATGCCTCGAATGGAGAGGTCTTCATCGATTTGCGGCCAGTGGAGACCGAAGGGGGAGAGCGTTATTTCTCCGAGCTGCGCGGGGGTGGCAGATGCGAGGCGGGGTGTGATCGTCGCAGGAAAACGGAGTTGTTCTCCGCTGTGCATTACGACGATAATTTCACCTGCCTGATGGCGGGCGGATTGTGGGGTATCAGTTAAAGCATTCATTCCACTTCCGGATGATAAGGTCTTTGTGGGCATCAGAATAAGGATTAGGCGAGGGCTTCGACGGCGGCTTCGAGGGAGGCGGCGTCCTCGATCGAGATGACGGTGGCATCGGAAGCGATTTTTGCAACGAGTCCGGCGAGGACTTTTCCGGGGCCGATCTCAATGAAGCTGGTGTGGCCTTGGGCGACGAGGTGCTGGATGGACTCGATCCAGCGGACCGAGCCGGTAACCTGAGAGGTCAGGGCGGAACGGATCTCATCTTCCGAGGAGACGGCGGCGGCGGTGAAATTCGCGACAATCGGGATGACCGGGCTGGTGATGGTTGTTCCGGCGAGCTCGACGGCGAGCTTTTCCTGAGCTGCTGCCATGAGGCGGGAGTGGTAGGCTCCGGCGACGTTGAGCTTGATCGCGCGGCGGATGCCGAATTCCTTGGCCTTGCCGACCGCATCATCGATGCCTGCTGAGGTGCCGGAAATGACGATCTGGCCGGGGGCGTTGAGGTTGGCGACATCGACATCGGTGGCCTCGGCAAGGGCACGAACCTTTTCCTCATCTCCGCCGATGAGGGCGGCCATGGCTCCGTCGGTGGCGTTGCAGGACTCTTCCATGAAGGTGCCGCGCTGGGACACGAGCTTGAGGCCATCGATAAAGGAGAATGTCCCGGCGGCTGCGTGGGCCGTGAATTCACCGAGCGAGAGTCCGGCGGCGGCGGCGGGCTGGAGATTCGGCAGGCGCTCCTTGAGCAGGGCGAGGCCGATGAGTCCGTGCAGGTAAAGGGCGGGCTGGCACTTGGAGGTGGCCGTAAGGTTTTCCGCCGGGCCATCGAACATGATTTCCGTGAGCGAATAGCCGAGCGCGGCATCGGCCTGGTCAGCGAGTTCGCGGGCGACGGGAGAGGATTCGATCCAATCGCGGGCCATGCCCACCTTCTGGGCGCCCTGTCCGGAGAATAAGAGAACGGGTTGAGTCATGGGCTTTTCTTAGGCAAACAGGGCGCGATTGGGAAGGGATTTCCGGTATGGGGCTTGCCCTGAATTGGCGGGCATGGTTCTAAACGGAGGAAGCGGAGAGAAGACGGAGGTCACGGAGAAGGGAATTTCAAATCTCAAAATCCAAGTTTCAAATCATGGAATGGAATGGATGGTCTTTTCGGTTCCCTCCGATTTTCCTCCGTTCGCTGCGTTTAGAAAAAATGACGGATATCATGTGATGAGAAAGGTGGACAGCGGGGTTTACCGGAGTGCATGTTGGCGGCGTGAGCGAGGTGATCATTGAGACGCGAGATTTGCACAGGAGCTACCGGATCGGAAAGAAGTCCATCGAGGTGCTGCATGGGGTCAACTTGAGCATCCGGAAGGGTGAGAAGGTTTTCCTCTGCGGGCCGAGCGGGGCGGGGAAGACGACCCTGCTCTACACCCTTGCCGGGTTGGAAAAGCCGGAGCGGGGGAGTGTGGACATCGCCGGGACCGATCTCTACGCGATGGGACGGAAGGCTCAGGCAGCGTTCCGCAACCGATCCATCGGCTACGTCTTCCAGAACTACCATCTGCTGCCGGAACTGACGGCGGTGGAGAACGTGGCGGTGCCGGGAGCGATCGCCGGAGAGAACCGGACGGCGGAGGCTTTGGTCGCCTTGGAGCGTGTGGGACTCAAAGACAGGGCGGATCACCTGCCTGCGGAAATGTCCGGTGGCGAGCAGCAGCGGGTGGCCATCGCGAGGGCGATCGTAAACCATCCAGCGGTGCTTTTTGCAGACGAACCGACCGGGAATCTTGACTCAGGAACCAGTAGGGAAATCATGGGAATACTTCTAGAACTCGCTGATGAACATGGAGTAACGCTTGTTGTTGTTACGCATGATCAGAAGCTGGCATCGGTCGGAGATCGGACGCTGGTGATCAAGGACGGCGAGGTAAGCTAGCTGTTTGGATCAATCGTTTAAAGCGTCGGGTTTCGGGGGGAATGCCGCCGAAACGTGAGGCTCGGTAGTTACCCATCGGCTTGATCACCGGAGCATCCCGCTAGAGCTGGGAATGAAGAATCCAAGCAGTCCAGACTGCCTGCTGGCGCACCATGCCCCCGATCACTCGAAGTACTTCTTGAGCGCGCGCTGCTCGTCGGGTGCGAGCGAATCTTTCCAGACGCGATCGCCACCTTTTCCCTGCGCTCCAGCACCACCCGCGGAAGCTTTGGAAACGCCCTCATCCACTGTGTGCTTGCCGTCCTGGAGCTGGAGGAGGTCGCCGGGGATGGCGCGGGAGAGATCCTTGGCCTCGAGTGCGGTGAGATCGCCGACATCGAGGGGATCCTTGTGATTCTTGAGGACGTTCGGATCGTGGCCGGGACCGCGGTTGATTCCGCCTTTTGCTGGACCTTCTCCCTCGCCTTCTCCCTCGCCTTCTCCCTCGCCTTCTCCAAGAAGTTGATCCGCCCAATCACCGCCCTCAGCTTGCCCCTGACCGGCGTTTTCGAGCGACTCCTTGAGTTTCTCCATGTTCTCCTTGAGCTCTTTCATCTGCTCAGGGGTGAGCTTTCCGAGGTCGTTCGGATCCAGCTTGGAGAGCTGGTCAAGGAGTTCGGAGTTGGGTTTCATCGCGCCGTTCTGAAGACCCTGGAGGGCTTGTTCGAATTCCTCGGTGAGCTTCTGTTTCTGAGCCGCATTCATCTTGTCGGCGTTTTTCGCAAGGGCTTCCAAGGCGTTCCCCGCCTCATTCAGGTCGCGCTCAAGGTTTTCCAGGTTCGAGTTCTGCGATTCTTTAAGGCTGTCGGTCGCTTCCAGCGAGGCGTGGCTGAACCAATCCTGCTCCTCCTGAGCGCGCAACTCTTCGAGGCGCTTTTCCATTTCCTCGATGTGTTCCTCATCAACCATCGCGTCCTCGGCAAGCTGTTCGAGCTGCGCATCGAGCTGTGACCATGCCTGCGGCTGGCGGGAAGGGGGAGGGGCGGTTTGCTGTTTCGCGGAGATGGGGATGAACAGGCCGAGGGCGAGCAGGCCGAGGGCGGCGAGAGGTGGGGTGAATGTTTTCGGCAGGTGCCATTTCAGCGCTGCGGGTGAGGCGGCCGGCGGCTCGGGCCAGCTAGCAACCCCGGCATGGGCGGAGGTGAGCGCGGTGTTCAGTCCAGCACCGGCTTCGATCCTGACGAGGGAACTCCCGGGCTTCTCGAAGCGGCGGATGGCGAAGAACAATGAAACGGCTACCACGATGAGCAATCCAGCTGCGACGCCGGCTCCAGCAATGGGTATGGAGAAGCCCTCAATCTCACGCCGAAAGATCAGGATCGCGCAGGCCGCAACCACCGAATAGACGAGAAGCGGTGCCGAGAGAATCTGCAGGAACCAGCCGAGATTGACCCGGCGAGAGAGGGTTTCAGCGCGCTCAAGCCAGTATTTCCGGTTCCCGTCGTCCTTCGACATGCGGAGACACTACATCGTTTTGTTTCCGCTGGCGAAAGCATTTTGAGGGTGATCGGGATAAGCTTTGGATACTCCGTGGAACGATCAAACTGAATCCGCAGTTCGAATCGAATTTTCCACCGCAAAGCTCGCAAAGGAGCACAGAGCCGGGCTTGCGTTTGGGAGTTGGAACGGCACAAAGGCATCCATTCACCCTTTGGCTGATGCCATGGCGGCGTCTCATATTGTGGGGATCCCTTTCCCGATGGGGAGTCCACACCACTCAATCCATTTTCAACTGTGGAATATAGGGTTCATTTGGATATAAATACTGTTCTTTAGAACATTTTATTTGCCCGGACGTTGGTTGGTGTGCTTGGGTGGGGCTTGTTGTGGAACGACCTCTCACCGCCCTTTTTCTAGATATGGATAGCTACTTCGCCTCGGTGGAGCAGCACCTCGATCCGTCCTTGCGCGGCAAGCCGGTGGCAGTGGCTCCGGTGATGGCGGAATCTTCCTGCTGCATTGCTGCGAGCTACGAGGCCAAGGCGTTCGGGGTGAAAACCGGAACTGGTGTGGCCGAGGCGCGAAAACTTTGCCCGGGGATCGCCATCGTGGAAAGCAAGCCTAGCGAGTACATCCGCTTTCACCACCGGATCGTGGAGGTGGTGGAGGACTGCATCCATGTCGAGGAAGTGCTTTCGATTGATGAGATGTGGGCGGTGCTACCAACCAACCTCCGCGAACCACGGCATGTGAGGAAATTGGAAAAAACGCTGAGGGAGAAAATCAGGGACGAGATTTCCCCGGTGATCACGATGAGCCTCGGGGTGGCTCCGAACAGGTATCTGGCGAAAATGGCTTCCAAGATGCGCAAGCCGAACGGGATACTCATCATTGAGGAAAGGGATCTTCCAGGGATCCTTTACGAGCTGGTGCTCAAGGATATGCACGGGGTCGGGAGAAACATGGAGCTCCGCCTCCGTTCGCACGGGATCCACACGGTCAGCGAGTTGTGTGCCGCAAGCAAACAGTCCCTGCACGCGGCATGGGGAGGAATTCAAGGCGACAGGCTCTGGTATCTGCTGCGTGGCGAAATCATTCCGGATATTGTAACAAGTCGTAAATCCCTGGGACACTCCCACGTCCTGCCGCCGGAGGCGAGGGCGCCGGACAGCGCTTGGCCGGTGCTATGCAAGCTCCTGCACAAGGCCTGCGAGCGAATGCGCTCCCACGGGCTCCTGGCCGGGAACCTGACGATGCAGCTGAGTTTTCTGCGGGGCTGCGCGTGGACCTCGGAAATGCGAACTCCGGAGACTGATGTGACCCTGCGTCTGCTGAAAATGCTCGACCGGCTGTGGCGCGAACGTCCGGAACCCGGATCGAAACTCCTGAAAGTGGGCGTCGTCCTCAGCCGACTGGTGACCCAGGACAATTACACGCCGGAGCTTTTTCCTAGCCAGCCAGCCGATGCGTTGTCCGAACCCAACGGCGATGGCAGCGAGAAAATGCGCAAGCTCGATGAGACGGTTGACCGGCTGCGCGCACGCTACGGCCGTCATTGCGTGTTCTACGGGAACATTCAGAAATTTCGCGATCATGCGCCGATGCGAATCAGCTTTGGCCACATACCTGTGGTGGAAACCGAGAAGGACTAAGGGCTCTCCGGCGCATCCACCACCGCGCTCCAGATATCTCACTTTGCATTACATATATTGTAACAAGTTTAAAGGAGGAGAGCCGTGAGCCGTGAGCCGTGAGCCGTGAGCCGTGAGCCGTGAGCCGTGAGCCGTGAGCTGAGAGC
>CAJQKQ010000045.1 GCA_905478925.1 uncultured Verrucomicrobiales bacterium | reverse complement strand
CAACCCCAACGGGGTTGTGTATTTCAGCCCGGGGTTGGCGCAACGCAGTGAAGCCTACCCCGGGACAACGGTACCAAAAATCCCACAACCCCAACGGGGTTGCGTATTTCAGCCCGGGGTTGGCGCAACGCAGTGAAGCTTACCCCGGGACAACCGCACCAAAAATTCCATCAACCCCAACGGGGTTGCGTATTTCAGCCCGGGGTTGGCGCAACGCAGTGAAGCCTACCCCGGGACAACGGCACCAAAAATTCCCCAACCCCAACGGGGTTGTGTATTTCAGCCCGGGGTTGGCGTAACGCAGTGAAACCTACCCCGGGACAACGCACCAAAAAATCCATCAACCCCAACGGGGTTGCGTATTTCAGCCCGGGGTTGGCGCAACGCAGTGAAGCCTACCCCGGGACAACCACCCCAAAAATCCCACAACCCCAACGGGGTTGCGTCCGATCCTGAATAACCACCGGATATCTCGTGCTTCTGAGGCTTCATGGCCAAAGCTGGGATGAGAAACACGTCTGGGATTGATTCCGGGACGGACGCAACCCCGTTGGGGTTGGATGATCTTCACGCGCATTGTCCCAGGGTAGCCTCCGTTTCACTCCGGCAACCCTGGGCTGAAATCCGTATCCCCGTTGGGGATGAAGAACCTTCGCCACCCAGTTCAAAAATAATCCTGCCCACCACTTTCAGTTCCACCCAAGAGCCATCTTTGGGAAATGGATTTATCGGGTTCAATGCAAAGAGCCGCCGGCGCAGCCGGTCTTCTCCTAGTCACTCGGCACAACGGGAGCGCAGCGGACATAGACGGCCAATAAAATCAAACCCGCCGTCAACGGGAGCGCAGCGGACATAGACGGCCAATAAAATTAAACCCGCCGTCAACGGGAGCGCAGCGGACATAGACGGCCAATAAAATTAAACCCGCCGTCAAATCACTCGGCACTAGAAACTTCTTCCCACCACTTTCAGGATTGCGCATGCCCCACCCCCTCGTGGGGACTCGCATGAAATCACTTATTTCGTTTTATAGGGCCACGGTTGGACTTTGGCGCGCACCGCCCATTTTTCCCATTTGGCGAGCAGCGCCTCGACCTTCTCGGGGTTCTTGTCCGCGACGTTCTGCAATTCCGCTCGGTCGGTTTTCACGTTGTAGAGTTCCCAGTCAAACTGCTTGACCGCGAGACCGGCTTTTCCTTTGCAAACCAATTTCCAGTCACCGTCCCGAATCGCGCAATTGAGGTGATGTTCGAAGTAGAGAGCATCGCTACGCTCAAGAGACTTGCCCGAGAACGCCGGGCGCAGGCTCACGCCCTCGACCGGAATGATCTGGTGCTCGCCAAATTTCTTGGGATAGGCCCCGCCGGCCACGTCGGCACAGGTCGCCATGATGTCAATCACGTGCCCCGGCTGATGTTCCAGCTTGCCGTTGCGCGAGGGATCGATCCCACTGGGCCAGTGTGCGATCAAGGGCGTGGAGATTCCGCCTTCATGGGCAAAGTGTTTGTATTCCCGGAACGGCGTGTTGGAGACATTGGCCCAGCCTCGACCGTAGCCGATGAAGGTGTCTTCCGCACCCGCCATCACACCCTCTCCCGACTTCACTGGCCGGCCATCACGGGTTTGCATCGCTGGCCAGATTTTTGTCTGAAGATCGTCCGGCCCCATCGGCTTCAAGTCGGTGGCATAGCTGGCCGGCGTATTGCGGCCGTAATGTTCGGCACATCCCCCGTTGTCCTGCAGGAAGAGAATGAGCGTGTTGTCGAGTTCACCCTGACGCTTCAATTCTGCGACGATGCGGCCGATGCCTTGATCCATCGAATCGATCATGGCCGCGTAGACCTCCATGTTGCGAGCTTCCCACGGCTTGTCCGCCACCTCTTCCCAGTTGTCGGACTGCGGTGAGAGCTTCGTGTCTGCCGCAACCAGCCCCAAGGTTTTCATCTTCGCCAAGCGTGCCTCGCGAATCGGAGTAAAGCCCTTGTCATACTTGCCTTTGTATTTGGCGATGTCCTGCGGCAGGGCGTGCATCGGCCAGTGCGCGGCGGTGTAGGAAGTATAAAGAAAGAACGGCTTGTCGGGCGACTCGTCGGCGTGCTGTTTGAGGAAGGTGACGGCGTTGTCGCTGATCGCGTCGGTATAGTAGTAGGTTTCAGGCTTGTACTTTGGATCGTTGACCGGAGTGATGTAGGTGTTGCCTCGGCACAGCGTCGCCGGATCGTAGAAGCTACCCGCACCCGTGATCGTGCCGTAGAATTTCTCGAATCCACGTTGCATCGGCCAGTTATCCTTGGGGCCATCCGGGCTGACGTGCTTGGTGATGTGCCATTTGCCGGCCATATAGCGGCGATACCCCGCGGTGCTCAGCGCCTCGGCGATCGACACCACGTTGCGGCCGAATTCGCCGCGATAGCCTGGTAGATTTTTTTCGCCCGTCATCAGCCCGATGCCCGCCTGATGCTGATACACCCCAGACAGCAAGGCCGCGCGCGTCGGACAACAGCGTGAGGTGTTGTAGAACTGCGAAAACCGCACGCCGGACTTGGCAAGCTGATCGAGATTGGGCGTGTTGATCTCACCCCCGTAGCAACCGATGTCGGAGAACCCCATGTCGTCGGACATGATCAGCACGATGTTCGGTGCGTCGGCTGCCCGAGCGCTGTTTGTCGCCAAGCCAAGGCTGGCGACCATGACGGCAGTGGTCAGAACGGAGGTGAATAATTTTTGTGGTGTCATTGATTTTTGTCGTTTGTCGTTTTTTCCGTATCTCTGTAATCCGAAGATCTCGCCGTAGAGACCGAAAGCCGCCCTACTTGCGCAGGCGGTTGAGAGTGTAGTAAGCCGTTGCGTTGCGCATCGCCTCGCCGCCTTTTGAGGCGACGTTGCGCACCTCGATCTGGAACAAGCGGTCGCCGGCCAGCCCCTCGACGGCGATCTCTGCGACCAAGCCGTCGGCGGAAAGTTTCACGCCGCTCACTTGGTGCTTCTTCGTATCGAGCCGCTTCGCGCCGTAGGTATTGGTGTACTCCGGCACCCAGCTGTCGATCGTGAACGACTCGGCCTTCACCTCGGCTGCGGGCTGGGTGAAAGTGATCTTGAAGCCGTCCTTGGTGAGCGAAACCTCCTGCAGACCCATCGACGTCTTGCCTGTCCACTCGATCATTTTCAAGCCGTGGCCCGAGCCCCAGCCGCGGGCGGTCTGGCCGACATAGAGCGCGCCGGTCTTCGGGTGGAAGACCATGCGGTTCGATCCGCCTCCCAGTTCGCCCGCATCGATGAAGGGGTAGGCGGCGCCCTGGAACTGGCCATCGACCTTCTCCAAGGTGCCACGGTTGATCTTCGGGGTGTTGACGTCGCCGATCAGCACGTCGCCCGCGAAGGGGCCGAACTTACCGCCGGTGGTATCCCAGCGGGGCGCGCTGCAGGACATGCCCAGCTCGCGGTAGGGCAGATAGAGCGCCGGCCGCTTGCGCAGCGAGTTGAGTTTTTCAATATCGTAGCTCGCCGCGTCCGGGTGGCGTTTGTCGAACATCAGCCCGTCCGGGTGGCCGAGGAAGGCGCCGGGTTCGGCGTGGTTGAGGACTCCGCTAGGGACGTAGCTCCCTTGGTTGTCGGTCACGAAGATGTCGCCGTCGGGGCTGATGCCGACGCTGTTCGGCTCGCGGCAGCCGGGGTTGAGCGGCACGTATTTGCCGTCGGCGGTGATCTTGAACAGCCAGCCGCGCCAAGGGACGTTGCCGTGGCTGCAGAACTGCGGTTTGAAGGGTTCACCGCCGGGAAAGTAGCCCAGTCCCAAGGCGCCGTAGAAGCTGCCCTCCTTGTCTCTTACCAGGCCGAAGGCGTACTCATGGTAGTTGCCGGTGTAACCCCAGCCCTTGCCAAAACTCTCGAAGCGCTCCGCGATCCCGTCCTTGTCGGTATCGGTGATCCGGGTCAGCTCGGCCCGCTGCAACACGTAGATCTCGCCGTCGTCTTTGCCGGCCACCAGGCCGAGCGGTTCGTGCAGGCCGGAGGCGAACTGCTTCCACTCGCCCTTCTCGGGCTGGAACGACCAGATATCGCCGCGGCGGGTGCACATCATCAGACGCCCGTCGGGCATCCAGTCCATGCCGCCAACTTCCAACACGACACCATCAGGCGCTGGGATGTCGGTGATCTTGTAGTCGGCGGCTCGCGCGGAGCTGACAGCCGTGGCGATGGCGAAGAGGCTAAGGAAGTGGATTCGCATGGTTACTTGGTTTTGAAATGGACAGTGAAGTTGGCGCCGACTTTGACCGCGGTCCCCCGCTCTGCTGCCTCGCCGATGCTTTGGGTCTCGCCGAGGGTGTAGCTGGCACCGGCCGGGGCCGGCTTGAGAGTGAAGTTGGCGTCGAGGCCGTCGCCCGCAGGCACGACCCGCACCTGCACGGCGCTGTCGCCCAGCTGGTAGTGGAAAGTCGGGTAACCGTCGTCGCCGATCTCGTAACCACGGAAGTCGGGGGCCACATCGCCGCTACCGAGATCCAAGGGCTTGGCGTCCTTGGCGGCCGAGAACCTCCCCTGCCCCATGATCTGCAAAAAATTACCACCGCGCCCGTCCCACGCCGGCTTGGTGTTGACCAGTTCACCCCCCGGCGAGATCCAGGTCTTGGCCACGATGCAGCGGGCGGAATCGAAGGCGAACTGCGCGCCGGACAGGGTGCCGACACAGATGCTCGCCGGTCCCGAACCATGGAGCGGGCCGCGCACGATGATAGGCCGGTCGGTGACCGTGACACGGAAGGCGTCGCCCGGCATCGGCGGCTTCAGCACATCGACCTTCGGCTCCGGCAGCTTTGCGGTGACGTGCAGCACGCCGCGCATCAACTGGTAGTGCCCTGGGAAGGAGCACAGATAGGGATACTCGCCCGGCGTATTTGGCACCGTGATGTAGATCGTGTCCGAGGTGCCCGGTGCGACTAGATCGGTGTGGGCGATCACCCGCGGGTCCGGCGGCACATAGGCGGTCTTGATCATCTCGGCGAGGTTGCCCATCACATACTCGCCCAACTCGTTGGCCACCTTGTCACCCGGCTGGCACAGGATGAAGTTGTGCGCCATCTCGTCTGAATTATACAGTGTCAGAGAAACCTTGCTGCCCGGGGTCGCCCACAGCTCATTCTTGTCGAACTCCAATTTGCCGTGCTTGGAGCCGAGGAACAGATGCTGCGTCGGGGTGCCGAATCCCGCAGGTGGCTTCGGCAACGGATCGACCGGCGTAGCGGCGACCGAAGCCCTGAGCAGCGGTAGGTGGCCCCAGCCGCCGTGCAAGCCATCGACCAGGTCGAGCGTGTAGACCTCGTCGTGCGAGCGCTCGATCAGCTTGTCGAGTTCCTCCTTGGCGACCTTGATGGTCTGCCCCTTGGTTTTCGATTTCTCAAAAAACAGCACATAGGCGTCGTCGGTGACGCGGCGCAAGGCCACCCCCATCGGCCCGCCATTACTGGTCTGCGGCTTGGCCAAGACCTGCCGTGAGGTGGCCGGCAAGGGCTTCCCCTCCCCGCCCTTCAAAGTGATTTCCAGTCCCCCGCCGCCGTTGAGCCGGAACATCGGCGAGCGGGCCAAAAAGGTCGCTTGCTCCGCATCGCGGGTCTCGAACGTCGTGCTCGCCATGCCCCCGTCGTAGAAGCCGACTTCGCCAGAGACGATCTCCCAGCCATGCACCTGGCCGTCGCCGAACTCCCAGCTGAGGGTCTTGTTGTCCGCCGCGAAGCTCGTCGCGGCGGTGAGTGCAAAGATCGCCGTCGCGATGGCGGCGATCGGCAAGGTCTTGGGGGTGATTGATTTACTCATAATGAAATTCGTTCCCAGTCGGGGATGTATAAAACTGATCCCGCGAAAGATATCTTACGTAAGATCGCGAAAACTTTCGTATTCGTGACGCTCCGGCCCACCAGCGACATGCCGGGCAGCGATCGTCACAAGATGATTTGATGATTGGGCTGAAAAAGCTAGCTTAAATCAGTGAACCGTTATCATCGCGCGCCGATAGCTGACAAGGCTGGGTGTGCCTTTGCAATAACGCAACGAGTTGTTCCCCGATCTTCCAGCCAGCTTGAGCGGCGATCACCACAGATTTCTCACGGGTCTCGTGGAGGGACACGCGATTGGTCGTTGATGTCGTGCGAACACCTCGCCGCGATGCCTGCGATCCGATGGAAGCTTGCCAAGCTCGAATCCTGACAAGTTCGCCCTACAGGCCGAGGAACTGAAGAGACGTTTCTAGTGTTTGGTGGGGACAGGCCTTGTCACTGATTTTCAGTTCACGGTGCAGGGTCATCCCACGGGTTCAGAACGGCCACGCCAGCCTTCTCAAAATCCTTTACATTGCGAGTAACCACGCAGAGTCCGTGAACATCGGCGAGGGCTGCGATGAATAAATCTGGCTGGCCAAATGTGTAATTTTGCTCACGTCCTTTTTGCACCATTTCGCGCCATCGAAGGATGATGTCCTCGTCAACTTCAAGAGTCCTGCCCTCGAACCACGGCCTCAACACCGTGTCGATCCACAAGAGGAGTGTATGCCGAAAATTCTGGTCTTCTACCAGAGATGCGCGGTAGCGAATTTCCGCCAACATAATCGAACTGACGTAAAGCGTGGCCGGGGATTGTTGCTCCAGCCAATTTTTCACGTTGGCATGACAAGCGACTTTCCGGCTCTCGGAGAGCACGTTGGTATCGAGCAAAAAGCCGCTCATAGCTCAACATCCCTTACCGGTGAACGCTCCGCCTCGAAATCAAAATCCAGATCAGCCAGAGGCGACTGGCTCAGAAGCTCATAGAGATTGGGTTGTGCTGTAGCGGGCAAGAGCTTGGAAAACATTTCAGCAGAAATGATCATGACTGAATCCTTGCCTTCAACGGTAACGCGTTGCGGCTCATGGGAAGCCTCGCGCACAAGCTCACTGAAGCGCGCCTTTGCATCTGAAAGCTTCCATGCGTGAAACCGCTGGAGTAATCCCTTGTTTTTATCTGCTGTGTCTGTTGTTGCTGCCATGGGAAACTCCTTAATATGACTAATCTAGTCAGACTCTGACATGAATGACTGAATACCGCAACTGGTTTGTGGTTGGCTCTCGCTTCGCTCGTTCCACCCCACACGCCTCACCCACGAAACAACCAGGAGGCCAGGCGAGAAATTTCGATAGAAGGCGCGGCTTCGGCATCCAAACGAGGGACGGTCGGAATAGGCTGAAGACCGAATCGCACACAGCCCGGTCAGATGGGCTGAAAGCCCTAAAGCACGAAGCCCCAAGGAGGGGCTGCATTCTGCTGCCCAGCAACCCCGGCCACATCCTCAGCTATTTCCAGATTCTTATTTGTGGGAGGGTTCAGTTTGCGTGTCCCTCTATTTGCCTCCGGCTATCTCCACTTCGTTCCGGTTCCGCTGCGCTCCGGCTCAGGCCCAGGAATCGCCCAACGAATACCTGACCTGTAAGGTCGGAAGCGAACGTGGGATCGAACCTCGCTGGCGATGCCAGCGATCCGGTGGAAGCTTGCCAAGCTCGAACGCTTGGGCCGCACGAAAATGACAAAATAAGTAGAAGGGTCTTTCCAAGCCCTTTTCACAACCCAAGTGAATCATGAGAAGACCACGACGACGCAAAGGGGTTGGGAAACACCCTTCTCCATATTAACATGACCTCAATGAGGACACTCTTACCGGGGGCAGGCGTCTCATTTGAACATTTTCCTCTGAGATTCGTAAGTGTCCTGCCAAGCGATTCTTATCATAAGCGTCGTATCTGTATCAGATCGTTTCTCCCCCCCGCCCAGCCGTTGTTACTCCCAATACTGTCAGATTAAGATTTTTTAACCGCAGATGGACGGGATGGACGCAGATTCAAGAGAAGAGATATGACAGATTTTCAATTCCATCTGCGTTCATCATCTGCGTTCATCCCGTCCATTTGACGTAATAATTTCGTTTCCAGTTCGTCTATGTCCGCTGCGCTCCCATTCTGGTTAAATTCTTCATGCGTAAACTGATAGCCAAAGGCGGGGCTCTCGCTCTGTCGAAACAGCCGGAACAGATGGGCTGAAAGCCCTGCAGCACAAAGCACAGGGGTTGCTTCGGCTGTCTCCACTTCGCTCCCGCTCAGCCCTGTGTTAGGCGGCGTAGCCGATCTTCTCCTGATCACTCGGCACTGATCACTCGGCACTAGCAAACTTCTTCCCACCACTTTCAGTTCCACCCCCAGATCAATGGCCGATCGATTTTCATGTCGTGGATCCTCTCCAAGCCGAGCGGGCCGTGGTTTTTGATGATGTTTTTTATCAGCCAGGAAATTGCATTTATTTGTCCGCGGCTTTCTCTTTCGCGGCTGCGAGGAGCTCCGAGACGGTGACCAGTTTCAATCCCTTCGCCTGAAGCGCTTCGATGATCCTCGGCATGGCTTCGATCGTCTTGTTCGGCCAGCTATGCATGAGGACGATGTCGCCGGCCTTTGTCTCCTTGGTCGCTTCGTCGAAGATCGACTGAGGGGTGCTGTCCCCACTCCAGTCAGTCGTGAGGCGACTGGCATTGATGGAGGGCATGCCCTTTAGGACGGTCCACACATTTTCGTCATGACTGAGGAATGGTGCGCGGAAGAGGACGGCAGGCTTGCCGGTCGTCTCCTTCAGAATCCTCTGAGTATCCTCGATCTCCTTTCTGACCTTTTCCAGATCGCCGAGCTTGGCCAGATCGGCATGGGTAAAGGTGTGGTTCCCAAGCTCATGTCCTTCTGCCAGCATTCTCTTGGCAAGTTCAGGGTCCCTTTTGACACTCCTCCCAATCACAAAGAAGGTGGCCTTGACGCCATTCTTCTTGAACAACTCAAGCAGCTTGGGAGTGTTCACGGGGTGCGGTCCATCGTCGATGGTGATCGCCACAAGCTGCTGTTCTGTTTCGACGCGCTCGACGGGCGTTTGAGCCCATGATGTCGTGCTTATCGTGGCCATGGCCATGGCCACTAGAGTTGCGGTTCGTGTTGTCATCATACTGTGGCTCACTTTATCTACTGCCGCCGTTGGGTCAATTGCGCAAAGCCATGCCCTTTATCCATAAATCCGGCTGGACAAATGCTGACGAGAAATCGGACCACGGCAGATGAGAGGAGACAGTGCCTGAGCCCCGGGAGGGGCGGCAGAAACCACCGATTCAAAGAATAGCTCCTTCCATCGCCTTGGCCGACGGCTCATCGAATTGCGACGGGCGGCGCATTGGGGAATGAACTGGCGAGGGCTTCTGTCACCCCTACCGGGGTTCCTATCCTCCATCTGCCTGTATCCGCTAGCTCACGCTGGCGGCTAGAATCTGTCGCCCACTACCGGGGCTGAAGAAACCCGCCTCGCCTGGCGGCTCGTGCCGTTCTTCGTGCTATTTCTTCGACTGTGTGTAAGCAGGATTTATGTGTAAGGACAGTGCAAGCCCACCGGGGGACCAGAAACCCCTCTCCCGCCACCGGTTGCTTCACAAGGACAGGCCGTCTCAACAGGCGTGATCGAGCGGCTCTTGATCACCTTGCCGCGAGCGTGAGGGAGAAACGGTAGGTTCCGGAGGCTACGTCGAAGGTCACCCAGTCGGCGTCGCGGCGGGCGTTGGCGACTCCCGCGACACCATCGAGATAGGAATTGTTTTTCCAAACGGCCTTACCGCCCTCGGTGACTGCAAACGCCTTGAGGCCGAGCGTGGGCACACTCACTTTGGCTGTCGAGCCCACGGGGATCTCGACCTCCAGCACGAACGAATCCTTCGTCCGCTTCCAGCTCGACGAGATGATTCCCCTGACGGTCTTGATCGAGGCCTCGGCGTGGGTCAGGTCGCCGAGCGGATGGGGCTTGATCTGGAAATGGCGGTATCCGAGCCCGAATTTGGCGGTTCCATAGTAGGGCGGTTCTTGAATACCGGCGATACTCTCATAGAAGAGCCTGCCGACGCCGGCCAACATGGTCATGCTCTCTTCTGCGTAATAGAGGTTATCATTCCATTCTTTCACCTTCGTGACGAGACTCCAGCCTTCCCACACCGTGGTCGCGCCCTGGTCGACCATGTATCCCCAGCCGGGAAATTCGGTATGATTGACCGCGTCGTACACGACCTGGCCAAGACCGTTCTCGACCAGCGACTCCATGAACCCGGGCAGGCCAATGTGCCCGACTCGCAATTTGCCGCCATCGGCCTCCGTGATTGTTTGGGCAATGTTCTTGATGAGCTGCTGCTTGTTTGCCTCTGGCACGATCTCGAGAGCCAGCGCGATAATCTCCGACGTTTGCGACTTGCTTGCGTAGTGACCCGTCTTGGAATCGAGCCACGTCTTGTTGATCACGGCCCGGATCTCTTGAGCCAGCTTCGCGTAACGTTGCTCTTCCTCTTTCTTTCCCAGCACCCGGCACATGTTCGCCAGCGTCCGTGTGTTGTGGTAATAGAAACAGGTCCAGATGAAATCCTTGGGAGTTTCCTTGCTGATGAATTCCCAACTTCCGACTTCACGTCCGGGCAGCATGTGTTCGCCGAGCCAACTTTTGGTGACGATGTGATTATCCTCGGCCAACTCCCGCCCGATGAAGTCGACCCAGGCCTTGATCCTGTCGCAATGCTGTTCGACCAGACCTTTGTCGCCGTGGCATTGGTAGAGATACCATACGAGCATCGGATAAGCGGCATTCTGGGAAACATCGCTTTTTCGCTTCATCCCCGGCAGCCTGGGCACGATATCCGAGAGGTCACCATCGTCGGACCCGGCCAGGGGAATGCTGTGTGCGATGTCGGTCCACATGTTTGGCATGTGCTTGCGAGTCGACAGGGTCCCGAAATAGCTTGCCGGCTCGTTGTAAAATATCGGCTCCCGGTGCAGGCCGTCGAGAACGAAGCCCTTGAATGCCACCTTGAGCGTCTGCTGGATGTTGCCGTGAATCTGATTGAGAAGATCGTTGGAACAGTTGAAGCTGCCGTGCATATCGACATCACTGTAGACCTCCCGACCCTGCAGCGTATCGAGTGTCGGCTTTCCTTCGAGTCCCTCGACTCGCACATAGCGGACAGGGTGAATCGTAAAACGCGGCTCGTAGGTCTCGCCGTCAGGATCGCCCTTGAGCGTGTAGGTATCCTTCTCGGTCACCGACCTCCATTTCGCGGCTGACGACTTATAATGGATGGTGACCTTGGCGCCGGCTTTGCCCTTGGTTTTCAGAAGCACCCAGCCGCTAAAAAATCGGTCAAATTCAAACACCCAGCCGCCATCGGCGTGTTTTGTCATCTTGATCGGTCGAAACGTGTTCTGGACCTTCATGGGCGGGACAAGCTGACTTCTCAACTTGCCTTGGGGTGCCGGACGAACCGCGGCATGGCTCCATTGACGATCGTCATAGCCGGTCGTATTCCAATCCGGCTTTTCGAGCCGAGCGTCATACTCTTCGCCAAAGATCAGTTGGTTTGCTCCTATCGCTCCGGTGGATGCCTTCCAGGTTTCGTCCGTAACGTAGAGTTTCTCTGTGCCGTCATCATAGGTGACCGTCATCTGCAGGATCGCGCGCGGTCCATCACCCCATGGACCTCCCTTCTCCCACGGAAGGACGCTGGAGGCGCTATACCAACCGTTGCCCAGCATCACGCCGACCGCGTTCGCGCCCGACTTCAGAAAACTCGTGACGTCGTAGCTGCGATACAAGACCTCCTGGGAATAATCCGTAAAACCGGGCGAAAGCACATCGTCGGAAACCTTCTTGCCGTTGATGTACAGTTCGCTCCAGCCGAGGCCGGAGATGTGGACCCTCGCTTGCCGAACCTTCTTCGTCACGGCGAACTCCTTGCGCAGCAGTGGCGAGGGGGCGGCGATCCCGATCCATTGGCCCTGCCAATCACTTTGTTTCATGAGCCCCATTTCGAAGCTGCTCGGCTTGCTCCACGTCGATAGCTGCCCCTGCTTGTCCCAGACCCGGACCTTCCAATAGCACGTTTCTCCGCTTGTCAGCGCCTTTCCCTGATAGTCGACATTCACCGATTGGTCGGAATTTACTTTTCCGCTATCCCATTTGTCGCCGACGTTTGCCTGGAGTTGTTTCTCGCTGGTGGCAACCAGGACGCGATACGCCGACTGCAATTGTGCCCGCTGTTCAGATTGAAGCAACCAGCCGAAGCGCGGTCGCGGCGTATCGACGCCCAGCGGGTTGGTCGCGTACTCGCAGCTCAGTTCCGAAGTCGCCAGTTCCGCTTGCTGCTCGGCGCAGTGTGCCGTTGCTGTCGCCAGAATGGTTACGGCGAAGCACAAGGTCAGGCTGGTGGCCATGGTTTTTACGTGTTGTCGAATGAACATGTTTTGATTTCTTGTTTGAGTTTGATGTGTATCCCGCGTCTGAGGAAACAACCTACTGGCCCCACTTGGCGTTCAGTTGATAGACTTCGAGCGATAGCAGTTTTGCATCGCCGCCTTCACAGAAGGCCTTGACCGACTCGATGTTGAGATCGTTTTCGTAGGACAAGGTCGCGATCTGCTCCCCGTGGTTGGCAAAGATCTCCATCATCGGGCGATCGATGAGAATCCGTATGGCGATCTTGCCGTCGATCACCCGCAGCAGCATCTGGTCGTTCAGCTTGCCGCTTGCGACGTCGAAGGTGGCGACCTTCTTGCCATCGACTTCGAGTCCGACGGTATTGGCCTTACCGAGTTCGAATTCGGCACGGATGTCCAGAAGCGCGCCGGAAGTCTTCACCTCGACGGGCTTCTCAGGCGTCAGGTGCTCCGCGGTGGCCTTGCTGCACTTGCCGAGGATTTTTCCGATCTCCACGACCGGCTCGCCAAACATTCTCACACCATCTTTCGTGGTGCGCAGCGACAGCTCGGTCGGGAACGAGAACGTCTGATTGAACGGCGAGTCAGGCCATCCAAGACCCTCTCCGGGGTTTCTGCTAAAGTCATTGCCGATCCCCTTGCCCCAGCCGATCTGGATACATCGGCCGTCGGGTGCGTCGGAGAAGAGCTGCGAGGCATAGTATTTGCCGTGATGAAGCCGGTGCTTGCCCTTGTGCTCGGGCGTGAAGGTCTTGCCGTCGAAGTCGCCGATCGCGTATTCGGCGTCGGCGGCGAACACGACCCAGCGCAGCTTCTCCTGATTGCCGTCGACCGGGAGCGTGAAGAGTTCGGCGCATTCAAAGAAGCCGGGCAACTGGCTCTCGAACCGCCATTCCTTGAAGTCCGTCGAGGTATAGAAGCCGATGCTATTGCCGTCTTTCTTGTTCATGCAGACCCTGGCGATGACCCAATGACCGCCGAGTTCCGCGGCCTTGTCGGATAGCGGCTTGTCCTGCTTGCCGTATTCATACCAGAGCGGCTTGGGGTCGCGACCGCCGTCCTCCAGCGGGATGACCGGGTTACCTGCGTATTCGTTAAAGGTGAGGCCTTTGTCGTTGCTGTAGGCGACGCATTCGCCACGCCCGGTGCTGGTCCAGGTGACGACGATGACGTCGTTCTCCCCGGTCTTCCAGCCGCCGGTATTCTTCCAGTCCACCACGGCACCGCCGGAGTACATATCATCGACTTCCCCGGACTTCGTGCGCCTGGAGTGGAAGACGTTGGGCAGCTGCTTCCAACTGACCAGGTCTTTGCTGACCGCGTGGCCCCAGGTCATGTTGCCCCCCCCCACGGTAGAGCAACCGGGTTGTGCTGGAAGTACA